>JANTGD010000005.1 GCA_024763135.1 Thiotrichales bacterium
AAAACCTCAGTTGGGCGCAAAAAAGACGCGTAAGATATTGGTGTGCATGGTGAATCGGAAAAACTCGTGGTCACCTTATTGGTGATGAGAGGTTTTTTTGATTTGCCAGGTGCACCAAGAGCTTGCGTGGACTTTTGTGATCCAACTGAGGTTTTTAGGTTGACTAAGACAATCCATCGCAAAGCCGTATTCAGTGGATTGCGCTAGTAAGCATTTTGTGTCAACAAAGGCAATTGAACGCGATAGTTACGCGATCCCGCGGGTGTTTCCAATACCCAGTCAATATAGGCGATCCAGTCCGAACGTCCCAATGAACACACCGGCAGAATAATCGTTTGCGACCAGACTCCGGGGCTTGTGGGCTTGAGTAGAAAATGATTGTCGCCCATCTCCATACCGAGCATCTCGAAATCAACACGCACTGTGTCAAAAGGCGCTTGCGACTCGATGGTGAGCTGCGCCGGTTTCAGCGGCACCAGCGCACGATCCAGAGAGACCCTGATGGGATAGCCGTCGATCGCAAATTCACAGGGCGTCGCCGACAATGCGCAATTAGCCGGAGTGGGCAGTACCACTGCGGCAGGGTCGGGTGCCTGGCGAAGGTACCGGGGACCGAGCACAGCGATTGCGATAAAGACTGCCGCCAAAGCAGCCAACCCTGCAAGTTGCTTCATCCTAAAAACCTCAGCTGGGCGCAAGTAAAGACGCGTAAGATATTCGCGCAATATATTACGGTGTGCATGGTGAATCGGAAAAACTCGTGGTCACCTTATTGGTCATGAGAGGTTTTTCTGATTTGCCAGGTGCACCAAGAGCTTGCGTGGACTTTTGTGATACAACTGAGGGCTTTAGGTTCATACAACGCCCCTTAACGTGTCGATGACTGCGATACCCTGCGCTCCCAGTTGCCAAACATGCTCAAGTTCTGCTTTAGTCAGAATACCCGCCGCATAAACAGGCAGCTGGGCGATCTCGCTCCAGGTGTGCAGACGCTCCCAGTCTGGCGCCAGCCAGGGCTGTGTCAGCCCTGACAGCGGCGGTATCAACACAAAATCACACCCCGATTGATTGGCCTGCAACAAAGCATCGAGACTAGAACAAGTGCTCGCACGCAACTGATTTTTCCCGTTGCTGACACACTGCCCCTCAAGCCCATGCACGCCAACTCTGCGCCCATCCAGATAAACAGGGTCCAGCCTGGACGAATCACGCAATGCACGCGCAGTATGCAAACAGATGCTCAAGCCGGCCAACCTGGGTGGTAACGTTGTGTGCGCAGTCAGCAACTGGATACATTCAGGGAGTTGCATCGCCTGGATAATGGGCCGATTGGCGGAAGGGAAGGAAAGGTGTTCAAGGGCATCGGGCAGCACCCATTTGACTGGCTGCCCCTCGCAACCCACCGCTTGCCCTGTAAACTCGGTGACTTTCCACACATCGAGTAAGACATCCTGTTCTGGATAAGCATAGCGAATCCGTATCATGGGCCGGAAATGGGTCGCGCAAATCCCGAGTTCCTCACGCAACTCGCGAACCAGCGCCTGCGTCACAGACTCTCCCGGCTCCAGCTTGCCCCCCGGAAATTCCCAAAGACCACCCTGATGTGCTGCAGCATGGCGCTGACTGATCAGCACACGCCCGGCCTGGACAATTACGCCAACGGCGACGTGTAGCATGGATGGAAATCTGTTTCAGGAGCGATAGTCTGCATTGATACTGACATACTCGTGCGACAAGTCCGTTGTCCAGAGAGTCGCGACGCCATCGCCCTGCCCCAGGTCGATGCGAATCGTAATTTCATCACGGTCCATCACCGCTTGGCCTTGTGCTTCTGTGTAACCAAGTGCAGGCTCTCCCGAGAGGATCACGGGCACTTCGTCGAGGAACAGATCAACACGCGCCAAATCGAGGGATTCGATGGGCGCCCGGCCTACCGCCGCCAAAATTCGTCCCCAGTTTGGATCGCTGGCAAACAAGGCGGTTTTGACCAATGGCGAGTGTGCCACCGTATACCCAACAGCGCGCGCATCAGCGATGCTCTGCGCCCCGGTTATTTCCAACGTGACAAACTTGGTCGCACCTTCGCCATCACGTATGAGCGCCTGAGCCAGCCACTGCATCACCCCCAGCAGAGCAGCTTCAAATCGATCAACATCTTCCTGTCGACTGATGAGCACCCCCGAACGTCCGGTCGCACAGAGTACGCAGGCATCGTTTGTGGAGGTATCGCCATCAACAGTAACCGCATTGAAACTCAGTTGGTTAGCCCCTTCCAGGCAAAGCTGTAAGCGTTCGGCATCAATTTCTGCATCGGTAGCGATAAAGGCCAGCATGGTCGCCATATCGGGGCGAATCATCCCGGCGCCTTTGACAATCCCCGTCATGGTGACCGTGCCAGTGCTCAGCACAACCTGGCGACTGATGCCTTTGGGCAGGGTATCGGTGGTCATAATCGCGCGTGCCGCAGGGACCCATCCCTGCGCATCCAATTGACTCATAAGCTCGGGCAACGCGCTCACGAGCCGCTTTACCGGAAGACGTTCACCGATCACACCCGTAGAAAACGGCAATACCGCGCGCTCATCTACATCGGCCAGTGCGGCCACTGCAGCGCAGCAGTCTACGGCATCCTGCATCCCGGCCGCACCCGTACCTGCATTGGCATTACCCGAATTGATGAGCAGGTAGCGTGGCGCCATCACCTCCAGATGCCGCCGACAGAGCGTCACCGGTGCGGCACAGAATCGGTTACGCGTAAACACTGCGGCTGTTTGCGTACCAGGCGCCAGTGCCATCAACACCAAATCGTCTCGCCCCGTGTAACGAATTCCAGCGGCACTGCTGGCGAGTTGAATGCCTGAAACAGCCGTAAGCGATTGTACCGCTTCGAGACCGACCGCCATTAGCCCAGCTTTCCGTGGCAATGCTTGTATTTCTTGCCCGATCCACAGGGACAAGGGTCATTCCGACCCACCTTCGGTACCTCACGGACATAGGGTTGTTGGGCCTGTGCTTCCGGTGCCTGTGGCTTGCTTTCGCGCTCAGGAGACGCCTCGAGCGCGGCATCCGCCTCGGGATGCACGAACAGCATCTGCGCTTCCGCTTCCTCCTCACTCGGGTGTTGAGGCACCGCGAGTGAAGGATCTTGTAGTTGTAAACGGAGTAAGACCGAAGTTGCATCCTGCTTGATTCGCTCAAGTAGGTTCTGGAACAGCGTGAATGCTTCACGTTTGTATTCCTGCTTCGGGTCTTTTTGGGCATACCCACGTAACCCGACGCTTTGGCGCAGATAGTCCATCGCGGCCAGATGCTCCTTCCAGTGATTATCCACCACCTGCAGCATCAGATCGCGCTCGATCTGGCGCATGATTTCTTCGCCATAACGCTGCTTTTTCTCCGCGTACTCTTGATCCGCCGCCGCTAGGATTTTTTCCAGCAACGTCTCTTCATGCAACGACGCGTCTTCATCGAGCCATTGCTGAAGCGGCAGGTCGAGCCCAAAGTCTTCCTGCAGCGCCGCCTGCAGTCCACCGATATCCCACAGATCCTCCACACTGCCAGGCGGAATAAATTGGCTGAACTTCGCCGCAATGGCGTCGGCCCGGATTGCGTCAATGGTTTCGGAGACATCTTCCGATTCCAGGAGTTCCCGCCGTTGTTCGTAGATCACCTTCCGCTGGGCATTGGCCACATCGTCGTAATCGAGAAGGTTTTTACGAATGTCGAAGTTATGCGCTTCCACCTTGCGCTGTGCGTTCTCAATCGACTTGGTTACCAATGAGTTTTCAATCGCCTGCCCGTCATCCATGCCAAAACGCTGCATCAAACCGCGCATACGGTCGGAGGCAAAAATGCGCATGAGATTGTCTTCAAGCGCCACAAAGAAGCGGCTCGAGCCTGGGTCACCCTGACGCCCGGAACGGCCCCGCAACTGATTATCCACACGACGGGACTCGTGTCGCTCCGTACCGATAATATGCAATCCGCCTGATTTGAGCACAGCATCGTGCCGCGCCTGCCAGGCTTCTTTGATCTGTGCGACTTGCTTGGGGTCGGGATTCTCACCGAGGGCTTCGATTTCTGCGTCGAGACTGCCACCGAGTACAATATCTGTACCGCGTCCCGCCATATTCGTCGCAATAGTGATCGCGCCGGGTTTACCCGCCTGCGCAACGATATGCGCCTCGCGCGCGTGCTGTTTGGCATTGAGCACTTCATGCGCAATACCGGCTTTTTTGAGTAATCCAGAGAGGATTTCGGAGGACTCGATCGAAGCGGTGCCCACGAGTACGGGCCGCCCTTTGCCTACGTTTTCTTTAATATCGTCGATGATCGCATGAAACTTGTCCTGCTCACGCAGATAGACCAAGTCGTTCATGTCGTCGCGAATCATAGGCCGGTGGGTGGGGATGACCACCACTTCGAGCCCATAGATCTGCTGTAGTTCGAAGGCTTCGGTGTCCGCTGTACCCGTCATACCCGAGAGCTTCTCGTACATCCGAAAATAGTTCTGAAAGGTGATCGTAGCCATGGTCTGATTTTCGGCCTTGATCGGAACGCCCTCCTTCGCCTCGATGGCCTGATGCAGCCCATCGGACCACCGCCGGCCCGGCATGGTACGTCCGGTGAATTCATCCACGATCACGACTTCACGGTCCCGGACGATATAGTCGACATTGCGTTGGAACAATGCATGTGCACGCAACGCAGCATTGAGGTGATGAAGCAAGCCAATATTATGGGTATCGTAGAGACTCTCGCCTTCCTGCAGCAGGCCTCTTTCTATGAGCAACCCTTCGACCTTGTCGTGACCGGTCTCCGAAATAAACACTTGCTTGGTTTTTTCGTCGGCGTAATAGTCCCCTTCTGATTCTTCAGTTTCCTGAGGTTCCAACAGGGGAGGGATCTCATTCAGACGAGCATAGAGGTCCGAAGTATCATCCGTTGGTCCGGAAATGATAAGCGGCGTGCGCGCTTCATCGATCAGAATCGAATCGACCTCGTCAATGATCGCGTAGTTGAGTCCGCGCTGCACCCGTGCTTCTGTACTAAATGCCATATTGTCACGCAGATAGTCGAAGCCGAATTCGTTGTTGGTACCATAGGTAATATCGGCACCATAGGCGGCTTTTTTGGCGGCGTGATCCATCTCTGAAACAATCACACCCACGGTCAAGCCCAAAAATTCATAGAGCCGCCCCATCCACGCAGCATCCCGCGTGGCCAAATAATCGTTCACGGTAATAACGTGGACACCTTTTCCCGGCAGTGCATTGAGGTAGGCAGCTAGGGTCGCGACCAGCGTCTTTCCCTCTCCAGTACGCATTTCTGCGATCTTGGCATCGTTGAGCACCATCGAACCGATCAGCTGCACATCGAAGTGGCGCATCCCGAGTACCCGCTGACTGGCTTCGCGGACGACTGCAAACGCCTCGGGTAGCAAATCTTCAAGCGTTTCGCCTTGCTCATGTCGTTGGCGAAATTCAGGCGTCTTTGCCTTGAGCTCAGCATCGCTGAGTTGCTGTATCTTTGGTTCGAGCGCATTGATCTGCTCGACCTTCTTGCGATATTGCTTTACGAGCCGATCGTTACGGCTGCCGAATATCTTGCGAGTGACTGTTCCAAGCATTGAATCTAGTGTTGGGCTGAATTAAAGGCGCACAATCATAGCGCATGTCGGCTTAATTACCTATGAAGCGCGTGGAATGAATTGGCATGAAAAAGGTGGCCGCTGGAGAAAGCGTTGTCCCTGTGCGACGAATACATCGCGGTTGGCAGTGCAGGCTACTGTATTTGGTTTGTCGCATCATACATAGTATTGGCCGCCACCCATCAGGATACTCTATGATTACTGCTATCCCCCCCAGTTTTTCCGTTTGAGCACCTTGGTGCTGGGATTTCTAGAACCGTACTCGTTCAGGCAGCCTGGTCAATCACAGCAGCGCATCCAGCGCTGTTGTGCAACAACTAGATATCCTTTTCGGATCGGGATAGGGGGAAGGGTAATCGATGAAGTACCATCCTGCTCAGTTTATGGGGGCAGTTGCGGAAGAATAAAAGTCCGGATCGCGCATACCATCCTATTAGGAGCCAGCCCGATCAAAGCAGGTGTACGGGAGGAGAAAGGAGAAATGATAAACGCAGCTGCTTCAACCTAAAAACCTCAGTTGGGCGCAAAAAAGACGCGTAAGATATTGGTGTGCTTGGTGAATCGGAAAAACTCGTGGTCACCTTATTGGTGATGAGAGGTTTTTCTGATTTGCCAGGTGCACCAAGAACTTGCGTGGACTTTTGTGATCCAACTGAGGTTTTTAGGTTCAATCAGGACTTGCGCTATGGATCCTGCCGTTCAGAAATAGACCGACTCTAGGATTTTTTCTTGATAAAACCGATGGGATTGATGACATGACCATTCTTGTGAACTTCAAAATGCAAATGTGGGCCTGTACTCCGTCCGGTACTACCAACCTTTGCAATCTCCTGACCCTTTTTGACCACATCCCCTTTTTTGACTAACAGCTTCGAGCAGTGCGCATACACGGTTTTATACCCATTGCGGTGGTCAATTTCGACAACCTTTCCAAATTGCGGATGCTTTTCGGCACGCACGACGACGCCACCTGCGACCGCGGTGATTGCAGTACCCACAGGGCTGGCGAAATCGACTCCCTTATGAAATTGACGACGTCCGTTGAACGGGTCGTTTCGATAGCCATAGCCAGAGGAAATCCAACCATCGGCAACCGGTCTCCCCTGGGGTTTAATTTCCTTCTCCAGGTTGCGTGACAACATCATATCGTCGAGATATTGCAGTTGCTGCTCCTTTTCCATCAGCGCGAGCTCGAGTTCTTCGAGTACCCGGCTAATATCCTCGCTCTGGTAGGAAGTCACATCCAGAGCATCATCGGCACCACCTAAGGCAGGAACCTGACTGAAATCGAATTCGCCGGCTTTGAGCTTGGCCATTTTGACAACTTTGGAGCCCAAGGCATTGATCCGCATAATGTGCGCCTGCAACATACCAATGCGATGGGTGAGCGCGTCGAGATCTGCGCGTACCCGATCCCGGGCCTCTTCCATCATGCTACGCTGGGTTTCCAATTCATTTTCGAACTGGCTGATCTGCTGCAGCGGACGTGTGTGCGCACCCCAGTAATACCCCGCAAACAGGAATAAACCCATCATCAAGATCAGGCTGCCTATCGTCGCGGGATAAAACCACCAGTTGTCGGTAATCGAGTCGTATCGGTAAACTACGCGAGGGCTTTTCTTATACATGGATTCGGTCTTAACGGGAGTGTGCAGGCCGCTTTATAGTATTGAGAAATGTGAAAATTATCTAGTTTTTTACAAATTTCTTTAACAATACCGGACATGCATATGCGGCGCACAGAGCATCTACTACCCACAAATCTTGTCAAAAAAGCAAATGAAATCAATAAGCAGCAAAAGATACTTGAGAAAGCACTCCCACAGCCAGAATTTTCATCCATTCAGGTAGGCGGGGTAACCGGCAAGGCGCTGACATTGTTTGCAGCCAATGCCGCCATCGGCTCAAATTTGCGTTTTTACCAAAACCAAATTATCGCGGCTTTTAACCGCGATACCGCTTATTCAGTCTCGAGTGTAAATATTCGTATTGCGAAATCCCAACACGTAAACGACAACGTCCCAAACACAGAAAATCCGGCGCAACCGCCTCGTAAAGAGTTATCAGCAGCCAGACTCCGCCTACGGAATCTTCTTAAGCAACTATGAAAATGAAACGCAGAAAAAATGATAACTTCTCAGCTCACCCCTGGAATCTGAGCAGCTACTGAGAACATGTAACCATTCGCTGAGTAGTTACAAAACATGAAGGAAGGATTCAGCGAACCGCGATTGGCCAGTGTAACAAGCATTGCAGACCGCGACCGCCGTAAGCAGAGTGACAAGAAACCCAGCCGCAGACGTTCAGAGCGCGCGTCAGGAGGCGAACTCCAGACTTTCTACATAGGAAATAGGCGCTTGTGCTGTATCTTCGAAGGACACGTACTCCCACTTCGATTCATCCGCCAAGAGGGCGCGAAGCACTTGATTATTGAGCGCATGCCCAGATTTGTAGCCTTGAAATGCGCCAATCAAACTGTGACCCAGCAAATAAAGATCGCCAATCGCATCAAGAATTTTGTGTTTCACAAACTCATTGGAATAACGCAAACCATCTTCATTGAGGATGCGAAAATCATCCAATACGATTGCATTTTCAGGACTTCCCCCAAGCGCAAGATTATTGCGTCTGAGCATTTCGATATCCCGCATAAAGCCGAAAGTCCTGGCGCGGCTGACTTCTTTGACAAATGAGGTGGTGGAGAAATCGAGTTCTTCGAAGCGATGCTGAGGAGAAAACGCGGGGTGATCAAAGTCGATATAGAAGCCCACTTTGAAACCGTTATAGGGCTTGAGCACGACCTTTTTATCGCCGTCGGTTACCTCTACCTTTTCTTTGATGCGAATGAACTTCTTGGCCGCTGGTTGCTCCTGGATACCCGCAGACTGGATCAGAAAAACAAAGGGACCCGCACTCCCGTCCATAATCGGAACTTCCGAGGCACTCACATCGACAAAGAGATTGTCTACGCCCAGGCCCGCTACAGCGGACAACAAATGCTCCACCGTAGAAATCCGCACATTCCCTTTGATTAAGGTCGTCGATAGCTCAGTATCACCGACATGAACCGCATCCGCTTTAATTTCCACCGAAGGTTCCAGGTCGGTGCGGCGGAAAACGATGCCGGTGTTCACAGGTGCTGGCCGCAATTCGAGGAGTACCTTCTGCCCCGTGTGCAAACCAACACCCGTGGCCCGGATGCTGTTTTTGAGCGTACGCTGTCTAATCATCTGCTCTACCATAATCGCTGTTGATGCGCGCCTTCCGATAACAAGCCGAAAGACGAATCTTTGAGCCCTTATTCTACACAGATGTAGTTAAAAAACCACTCTTTTTGCGCGTCTGTGTCTCAAATTAGCAACAGCTAGTCGGCTTGCTTACGCAAAAACGTTGGAATATCGAAAATATCGTCCTTGCTAAACGGCGCGGCGGCCTCAGCTCTCAGTTGCGACCCGGCACCTTCCGACAGTGACGCACCCACCGCCATATCATGCAACTGGCGGATTTTTTCCTTACCCGCTGGCTTTTCTCCTCGGACGTTTTTCACACCGGGCTTCGTTTCATGGTCTTTCTTCTCCGCCGGACGCTCTCCCTGATCCAAGCCAGTTGCAACGACGGTCACACGCAGCTCATTGCCCATACTGGGATCGATCACGGTACCAATCACTACGGTAGCTTCTGGGTCGGCCAAGGCCTCAACTGTCGAACCAACCGCCTGAAACTCATCCATGCCTATATCATCACCGGATGAAATATTGACCAAAATGCCTTTGGCACCAGCAATATCGATATCCTCGAGCAACGGACTGGAAATCGCCTTGCGCGCCGCTTCCAGCGCGCGATCCTGCCCTTGTTCCGTGCCAGAACCCATCATAGCCATGCCCATTTCGGACATGACGGTACGCACGTCCGCGAAGTCCACATTGATCAGACCCGGACGGGTAATCAGTTCAGAGATTCCCTGAACCGCATCGAGCAGCACATCATTCGCGGCACGAAATCCATCCAATAACTTCACTCCTTTTCCCAATACACTCAGTAGCTTTTCATTGGGGATGGTAATCAACGAATCCACATAACGACTCAACTCCTCGATCCCCGAATCGGCAATGCGCGCGCGCTTACCCCCTTCGAACGAAAAAGGACGCGTCACGACAGCCACGGTCAAAATACCCATATCACGGGCAATCTCAGCAATCACAGGCGCCGCTCCGGTACCGGTACCACCACCCATCCCTGCCGTGATAAACAACATATCCGCGCCTTCGATGACTTCTTCGATGCGCTCGCGGTCTTCAATGGCTGCCTGCCGTCCGATATCGGGGTTCGCCCCCGCTCCCAACCCCTTGGTCATATTGCCGCCCAGCTGTAACACCGTCTTAGCCGCAGTGCTCTTAAGCGCCTGTGCATCTGTATTGGCGCAGATAAACTCCACACCATCCATTTCATTAGCGACCATATGCTGGACTGCATTGCCGCCACCACCTCCTACGCCAATCACCTTGATTACCGCACCCTGCTCATAGGTATCGATCAATTCAAACATATCTTCCTCCGACTGTTGCCCTTACCATCACTGTTAAAACTTACTCAACCAGCGCTTGAACTGCGCCATCAACCCATCTACACCAGAATGTCCGCGTGCATCGCCGCGACCATTTTTAAGTCCATGCATCAGCAAACCCACCCCGGTGGAGTAAATCGGGTTTTGCATGATTTCTGAAAGCCCACCAATATTCTTGGGTGACTCCAATCTCACCGGCATGTGAAAGACCTCCTCTGCCAGCTCCTCAAGACCACGCATCTTCGATGATCCTCCGGTCAGCACGATCCCCGTGCCCAGCATCTCGAGATACCCGCTTCGCCGCAACTCGGCCTGAACCAGTTGAAACAATTCTTCGTAGCGCGGCTCAATGACACTCGCCAACGCCTGATGAGAGAGACTGCGCGGCGGTTTGTCCCCCACACTGGGGACCTCGAGCATTTCGGTGTCGCTTGCAAGTTGTCGTAATGCGCAGCCATGCCGCATTTTGATTTCCTCGGCATGCTGTGTGGGGGTGCGCAAAGCGACCGCAATGTCGTTGGTCACCTGATCCCCGGCAATCGCTATTACAGCGGTATGCCGAATCGCTCCTTCCACGAACACCGCGATATCGGTGGTACCACCGCCGATATCGATAAGACAGACACCAAGCTCTTTGTCATCTTCTCCGAGCACCGCCTCTGCAGAGGCCAACTGTTCGAGAATCACGCTGTCGACTTCCAACCCACAGCGTCGAATACACTTTTCGATGTTCTGCACAGCACTCTCGGCGGCTGTCACCAAATGAACCTTGGCATCCAGCCTCACGCCGGACATGCCCACCGGTTCCCGAATGCCTTCCTGGTTATCAATGACAAATTCCTGAGGAATCACATGCAGCACCTTTTGATCTCCAGGCACCGCAATCGCGCTCGCCGCATCGATCACCCGCTCGACATCTCCATACGTCACTTCGCGCTTGTCCTTGATCGCAACCATGCCGTGTGAATTAAGGCTTTGGATATGACTGCCCGCAATACCGGCAAAAACTCCGTGAACCTGGCAGTCGGCCATCAACTCAGCCTCTTCCACCGCACGCTGAATCGATTGCACCATCGATTCGATGTCGACCACGACCCCCTTCTTCATACCGCGCGACGCATGCGAACCGTAACCAATCACCTCGATCTCGCCGTCGTCATTCACCTCTCCAACAATAGCCAGAACCTTGGATGTGCCAATGTCCAGCCCCACGATCATTTCACTTTTCTTTCCTGCCATGGCTGTCTGCTTACCCCCTTCCCTCAGATCCCAGTGCTACGCGCTGAACCCCGTCCTTCCATTGCAATGCAAAACCGTTCGAGTAGCGCAGATCCAGGACTGCAATTCGCTCGATAAATGTGCGCAGCGTGTTGTCATAGACTGATGCAAATCGCTCAAGCCGCTGCAGCTGCGCTCGCCGACCAAGCGCCAGCTCAATACCGTTGTCCAATAGCAAGCGCACCTCTTCACGACGATCCATTTTCAAAGAAATCAAATTCAGCCCCAGCGGATGTAAGATGCGATCAGCACTGACAAACGTCTCGATCATCTTGGGACGCTGCGCTTCCTCGCCATATAGATAAGGCAGACCGAGACTCAACCCACGCAGATCTGCAGTGAATACCTCACCATATTGATTGAGCAGCGCATCGTCCCCCCAATAGGCTATGGGTCGCTGTTCCTCGATGTAGAGATCGAGCTGATCCGGCCAGACACGGCGTAACGAGGCTCGATAGACCCAGGGCAATTGCTCCAAACGTGCTTTGATACGCTGGATATTTAAATTGAAAAACCCACCAGAAATTTCCGCTTTGACCAAACGCTGCAGACTGGAGGCATCTGTCCTCAGTAATTCGCCTTTGATCTGCACCACGCGTAATGGCAGGGTGGTCGGATCCGACAACCAGGCATAACCCCGCCACCCGCCGTAAAGCGTGACACCCAACAACGCCAGGACGACGCCGGCTTTCAGCCCGTTTAAGAACAATTGCCAGGACCATTGCCTGGACGGGGCTTTTTTCGTCACTTGGCGTCGCTTGCGCTGTATCACTGGCTCGCTCCGGACACGCTTGTGGCTAAGATTTGCAACACCAACTGGTCAAAATCCAAACCTACCGCAGCTGCCGCCTTGGGCACCAAGCTGTGGGAGGTCATCCCAGGGACGGTATTGAGTTCGAGCAACTGGCACTGTCCTGACCTATCGATAAACAGATCAATCCGTCCCCATCCCCGCGCAGCTACTGCGTGAAACGCCTGCAAACTCAGGGTCTGAATGGCTTGTTCAGTCACCTCGTCTAAACCTGACGGACAGTGATAGCTCGTGGTATCGAGCAAATATTTCGCATCAAAATCGTAGAACGTGTTGGGTGTTTCGAGGCGGATGGAGGGCAGCGCCCGATCGTTGAGGATGGCTACGGTGTACTCCACACCATCGACCCATTGCTCCACCAGCGCCGACCCGCCTTTTTCAGCCGCCAGCGCAAAAGCAGTGCCAAGTTGCTCGGCCTGCGTAACTTTGCTCATGCCAATGCTCGACCCTTCATCGACAGGCTTGACCATCACAGGCAGTCCCAGCCGGTCTATCACAGCATGGTGATCAGTCTGCGCAGTCATTATGATGAAATCGGGCGTGGGCAGACCCAGCGCCTGCCAGACCCGTTTCGTGAGCCCCTTGTCCATCGACACTGCCGATGCCTTGACCCCGCTACCGGTGTAGGGGAGCTGCTGGATTTCCAGCAAGCCTTGGATCAAGCCATCCTCACCCCCAGGGCCATGCAGTATATTGAAGACACGGTCGAATTGCGTTGCGCGCAACTGTTGATCGATGTTCCGATCGACGTCGATCCCAATCGCATCAACTCCGGAACGCAACAGTGATGCCAGCACAGCCTCACCACTTTGCAGAGAGACTTCGCGTTCCGCAGACCAGCCGCCCATCAGCACCGCAACCCGACCAAACTGCCCCGGCGTAACCATTAGCACTCCTCCCCCTGCAACTGGCGGACCAACTGCGTTGAGAGCAAGCCTACATTTCCCGCTCCCTGGGTGACGATCACATCATTGTCTGCTACGAGATTCATGAGCACCTCGTAGAGATCGGCTGGGTTTTCCACAAACACAGGATCGACCTTGCCCCGAGAACGGATCGCGCGACACAAGGCCCTGGCATCGGCACCCGCAATAGGGGCTTCGTTAGCCGGGTAGACCTCGAGCATGACCAGAACGTCAACTTCGCTGAGCACTTGGGTAAAGTCTTCAAAGAGATCACGTGTCCTTGTGTAACGATGCGGTTGAAAAACGAGTACATTTCTACGCTCAGGCCAGGCCTTTTTGACCGCCTCAAGCGTCGCCGCGACTTCGGTCGGATGATGTCCGTAATCATCCACCAGCAATACCTGCCCCCGCGCGATGGGGAATTCACCCGCAATCTGGAACCTCCGACCCACGCCTTGAAATTCTCGGAGTGCCCGTTGCATGGCCTGATCGGTAATATCAAGCTGCCGCGCTACAGAGATCGTCGCGAGTGCATTCAATATATTGTGCTTGCCTGGCATATTTAAATCAATATCTAGTGGCTCATCTCGATCCCTAAACTGCACGCGGAAGCGACTTCGTGTCCCCTGATACGCAATCTCAGTCGCACGAATATCAGCATCGGTATCAATACCATAGGTCACTGTTGGTCGAGCAATCTGCGGCAGAATGGTGCGCACACCCGGATCATCTAGACACAGCACTGCCGGTCCGTAAAACGGCAAATGATGGAGAAATTCAACAAACACGGTACGTAAACGCCCATAGTCCCCCCCATAGGTCGACAGGTGATCCGCGTCGATATTGGTAACGACCGCCATCATGGGCTGTAAGTAGAGAAATGACGCATCACTTTCATCGGCTTCTGCCACAAGATAACGGCTATGCCCCAAACGCGAGTGGCTCGCCGTACTGTTGAGTCGTCCCCCAATGACGAAGGTTGGATCGAGCCCGCCTTCCGCCAGGGCACTGGCAATCAGACTGGTAGTGGTTGTTTTCCCATGCGTACCCGCCACCGCGATCGATTCCCTAAAGCGCATCAACTCCGCCAACATCTCGGCCCGGGGAATCACTGGGATACGCTGGGTCCGCGCAGCGACCAACTCGGGGTTATCCGAACTGACTGCACTGGAAACAACGACCACACTCGCCCCCCCAACATGCTCGGCTGCATGACCTAACCATATGGTCGCCCCCATCTCCGCCAATCGGGCCGTCACTGCGTTACTGGCGAGATCTGAGCCACTAACCGGGTAACCCAGATTGATCAAAACCTCAGCGATCCCTCCCATTCCGGAACCGCCAATTCCAACAAAATGAATCCGCTCGATACGCTGCGCCAGTCCAGACTCACCAATGGGTTTCATCGCAGCACCTCCGAATGATTACTCAAGACGTTGTTCTCCCCATTCGTCTCGCCCAGACAGATGCTGGCCACGCTCTCAGCCGCCTCAGGCCGCTTCAAATCCTGTGTAGCAAGCGCCATCGCCAACAACTGCCTGCGATCACGCAGCAACGCTTCCAGTAAGGGGGCCAGGGTCATCGGGCTCAAGTCAGCGTCTGCGAGGAGTTTTGCTCCACCGCGTGACACCAGCATGCGTGCATTGAGGGTTTGATGGTCATCGACCGCATGAGGATATGGAACCAGAATCGCTGCTACACCCACCTGTGCCAACTCGGTGACCGTTAACGCCCCAGCGCGGGCGATCACCAGATCCGCCCAGGCATAAGCCTGGGGCATCTCAGCAATAAATGCTTCGATCCGCGCCTGCAATTGCTCCTCATCGTAAGCCTGTCGGGTCACCTCAAGATGGCGCTCACCACATTGATGCCAGACTTCCCACGCAATCGAATCCGGCAGTTTCGCGAGTGCAGCAGGTACACTCAGGTTTAGCTTCAAGGCCCCCAAACTACCCCCAACGACTAACACGCGCAGAGGCCCAGCACGCTTGGACAAGCGTTCATCCGCGGCATCGATGCCATGAAATGCAGCGCGCACAGGGTTACCCGTAAAAATCGCTTGCCTGACGCCGGCCACTTGCATGGCTCCTGGGAACCCCTCCATCACCTTCGTGGCAAACCGGGCCAAGAGCCGATTCGTCATCCCGGGTAACGCATTTTGTTCGTGTATGTAGAGCGGAACACGCAACAGCCAAGCCGCCAACCCACCTGGTCCGGATGCAAAACCACCCATTCCCAAAACCGCCCGAGGACGCGCGCGCCGCACAATCCGTAACGCCTGCAACAAGGCCGTAACCAACTTAAAAGGGGCTGTAAGCAGGGCCAATCGGCCTTTCCCGCGCAACCCCTTGACGGCGATTAGCTCGATTGGATACCCCTGCTCTACAACAATGCGGCTTTCCATTCCCCCCTTTGAGCCAAGCCACAAAATGGGAATCTCTCGCGCACGCAGGCGTTCGGCCACAGCCAGAGCAGGAAATATATGTCCTCCTGTACCACCGGCCATAATGACCACAGGCTGCTCGGTCTGATTCATCAGCCCCGTCCTCCCTGGTGCAACCCAGGTGTGCGTCGCAATCCCTTGATTTTCAAATCGTGAACTTCGCGATGCACTCTGAGCAAAATGCCAACGGCGATACACATCGTCACCAGCGAACTCCCGCCCGCACTCATAAACGGAAGGGTCAACCCTTTAGTGGGTAAGACGCCCATATTTACGCCGATATTCACAAAGGCCTGAATACCGAGCCATAAGCCAACGCCGTAGGCCACATAAGCACCATAGTAATGGCCGGCTTTTTCTGCCGCCGAACCAATGGCAAAAGCACGAAACACCGTAAACACATACAGTGCCAGTACAACGATCACCCCAATAAGCCCCAACTCTTCGGCCAGAATTGCAAACATAAAATCATTATGTGCCTCGGGGAGATAGAAAAGCTTCTGGACGCTGTTCCCCAAACCCACGCCCGACCAAGAACCACTGCCAATGGCAATCAACGACTGAGTCAACTGGAATCCGGAATCGAAGGGATCCTGCCAGGGATCGAGAAAACTGGTCAGTCGCCGCAAACGATACGGTGAGGCCACCGCCACTAATGCCAGCGCCCCCGCAGCGAGCGAAAAGACCGCAACGAACTGGGACAAACGCACTCCCCCCAGAAACAGCACACCCAGCGTTACCAAAATGATCACCGCTGCCGCACCAAAATCTGGCTCGAGTAACAGGAGTGAGCCAATCAGCCCCACAATGGCCAGCGGTTTTACAAATCCGCCGAGCGTATCGCGGACAGCATCTCCATGGCGGACGATATAGCCTCCCATGTAGAGCACGATCAACAGCTTGACCAGCTCTGAGACTTGCAGATCAACCACACCCAAATCAATCCAGCGAGTACTCCCATTGACCGTCCGGCCAATGCCCGGTATCAGAACCAGCACCAACAAAACAAATGCGACAACCAATAACCACAGTCCCAGGGTTTCCCAAATGCGCAACGGTACCTGATACATGACATAAGCCAGCGACAAACCAATGCTGACAAACACTGCCTGCTTGGCAATCAGATAAAACGCCCCACCAAAATGCTGCTCCGCGATGCCGACAGACGCAGAAGCCACCATCACCAAACCGAGGCCGAGCAAAAAAGCCACGCCTAGAAACAGCCCCAGATCCAATCTCTGTCGTAAATGGATGGAGAACGCTTCCTTGATGTCGCGCGTCGCATGCATCGTCAACGCACCTTCAAGGTTGCCAGTCCCAGCAGGACCAGGATCACGGTAATAATCCAAAAGCGCACGATCACCCGTGGTTCTGGCCAGCCCTTGAGCTCAAAGTGATGGTGAATTGGCGCCATGCGAAAGATTCTTTTCCCCGTAAGCTTGTAGGATGCGACCTGCAAAATGACCGACAGAGTCTCCATGACAAAGACTCCGCCCATAATCATGAGCACCAGCTCTTGACGCGTAATCACCGCAATAATGCCCAACGCCGCACCCAGCGCCAGCGCGCCCACATCCCCCATAAAGACTTGCGCGGGATAGGTGTTAAACCATAAAAAGCCCAGCCCTGCCCCCATGATGGCGGCACAGATAATGGCAATCTCTCCAACACCAGCGATATAGGGAATATTGAGATACTCTGCAAATTTCACGTGCCCGGTAAAATAAGCAATGACACCGAGCGCGGAAGCCACCAGCACGGTTGGCAGAATAGCTAATCCATCAAGTCCATCAGTAAGATTGACCGCATTACTCGAACCAACCACCACAAAGAAAACCCAGGGAATAAAAAACACACCCAGAGGGATGGCAATACTTTTGAACACCGGTACCAGCAGCGCTGTCTCAGCCGGCGTTGCGGCGATGGCAAACAACCAAAACGCCGCGACAATCGCCACGCCTGACTGCCCCAGCAGCTTGGCCCGAGCCGACAAGCCTTTGGAGTTTCCGCGCGCCAGTTTGAGATAGTCATCGATGCCGCCCACCAGACCAAAGCCGAGCGTCACCCATAAAACAATCCAGACATATCGATCGCTCAAATCCGCCCATAGCAGGGTGGTCACCGTAATCGACAGTAAAATCAAAGCTCCACCCATGGTGGGAGTACCCGCCTTGGCAAGATGCGTTTGAGGCCCGTCCGCACGCACCGGTTGCCCCATTTTGGCCTGCCCAAGGCGACGAATCACAGCTGGCCCAAATAGAAAAGACACAATCACTGAAGTCAAGGCCGCCATAATGACGCGCATCGTAATGAAATCGAATGCACGAAACCCGCTGTGATATTGGCTGAGATAATCGAACAGACTAAGCAGCATAAGGAGGCCTTTGCGGGTTACCGTCACTGAAAAGGAGTGATACGAGTCGATCAAGACCAGCCGAACGGGAACCTTTGACGAGCACGGTCGTATCGGCTTCCAAGCGTTCTCTCAGGTAAGCCGCCAAAAGTTCGAGCGCGTCGAAGTGCATAGCTTTAGCACCAAATGCTTCAGCCGCCTCGCGGCTGAGCGCGCCAATGCACAGAAACCCATCCAGATTGGCTGCCTGCGCGCAAGCGCCCACATCGCGATGCAGCTGGGCAGACGCCGCGCCGAGCTCCGCCATATCCCCCATCACCAGTATGCGCTGCCCCGCATGCTGCGCAAGCGCTTCGATACCCGCAACCATAGAGGCAGGATTGGCGTTGTAACTGTCATCCAAGATCAAGGCGCCGGATGCGTGCTGCAGGGGCTTCAAACGTCCGTTGACCGGCCGCACCGCTTCCAAACCTTGCCTGATCTTTAGAGGTGCGATACCTGCCGCCGATGCGACTGCTGCGGCTGCGGCTGCGTTCATTGCATTGTGTCGACCCAATAGCGCAAAATCGATGTCCAGCACCGTATCCTCGACAGACAATACAAGTGGATCTTCGCCCACCAAACGCGTATGGCTGTCATCGGCCCGTCCGAAATAGCGAATCGGTCGGTCGGGGTTGAGTTGCGTCCAATAGTCTCGATGCTCAGAGTCGGCATTGATCACCGCAACCCCCGCTGGCCGCAGGCCGGCAAAAATCTCGCCTTTGGCCTCAACCACATTTTGGAGACTGCCAAAACCTTCGAGATGTGCAGCAAACGCGTTGTTCAATAAGGCAATATCGGGTTCGGCCAGGTGGGTCAGATAATCGATTTCACCCCCATGGTTTGCGCCCATTTCAATCACCGCATAGCGATCTTCTGGACGCAAACGCAGCAAGGTCAATGGCACTCCGATGTCATTGTTCAGGTTACCTTGCGTGGCGAGCGTGGGGCCTGCCAGCCGGAAGATCGATTTCAGCATTTCTTTTACGGTGGTCTTGCCATTACTGCCCGTGAGTGCGATCAAACGGGCCTGACAGCGACGCCGCCATGCATTGGCCAACTGCCCCAGCGCGCGGCGCGTATCGGGCACCACTACCATAGGCAACTGGGTTTTAACCGGGCGCATAACCAACAACCCGGCAGCGGGTAGATGTGCGTGCCGATCCAACACCTCATGCGCATCGAAATTTTCGCCCTTTAAAGCGATAAACAACGTGCCTTCGACCGCCTGCCGAGTATCGGTCGATACGCCCAACAATGGCGCATCCTCGCCGAGCAATGGTGCCTGGAGTATTTGCGCCACCTCACTGAGCATCAACCCATTCATGCCTGCGCCTCCTGCAGCAGTCGACGCACCGCTTCCCGATCACTGAAATGGTAACGCTCGGTGCCGATCACTTGATAATCTTCGTGACCTTTGCCTGCAATCAATACACAATCTTGGCCACCCGCAAGCTGCAGAGCCGCCTGAATGGCCGCAAGCCGATCATGCAGCACGGGCATCGCTTCAGGCAGTGTCAGGCCGGAGCGTATATCGGCAACAATATCGGTGGGACGCTCGCTGCGTGGATTGTCATCCGTAATAATGCCCAGATCCGCCCTCTGTTCGACCATGGCCCCCATCGCGGGTCGCTTGTGCGCATCCCGATCGCCCCCGCAACCAAATACACAGATCAATTTACCCTGAGTATGATTGCGTAGGGCAGTCAAGGCCTTACCGAGCGCATCAGGGGTGTGCGCATAGTCAACGACCACCAAGGGTTGCCGCCCACCTCCGAACGCTTCCATCCGCCCTGGTACGGGCTTGATACGCTGTAATGCATTGCGAATTTGTTCCAGGCTAAAGTCGAACAACCCGAGTACGGCTGCAGTAGCGAGCAAATTTTCTACGTTGAAACTACCAATCAAACGGCTGTCGATGGCGCTCTGCCCCCATGGGGTATGCAGATCGAAACGTAAACCTGCCCGAGTTTCCACCACATTATCAGCCCAGACTGCGGCCCGATACGGATTGCCCGGCAGCACCGAATAGGCCAGAGTCTCCAAGCGACCCGACAGCTCACGCAGCCACAAGCGTCCCGTCTCGTCATCGCTATTGATCACCGCCTTGCGCAGCCCCTCAATATCAAATAGGCGGCGCTTCGCCTGCGCATAGCGAGCCATCGAACCATGGTAATCCAAATGATCATGACTCAGATTGGTAAAAACGGCCGTATTAAAACGCACGCCATTGACACGACCTTGATCGAGCGCATGCGAGGAAACTTCCATTACCGCTCGCTGCGCGCCCGCATCACAGATTTCAGCCAAACAGCGTTGAATGTCCACCGGGCCCGGTGTGGTTTGGGAGGAACGCCGGGTGCGTCCATAGACACCACTGCCTACGGTGCCCATCAATCCGCAGGATTGGCCACCCTCGCTGAAAGATTGCGCCACATAGTGACTCACTGATGTTTTGCCATTGGTCCCGGTTACGCCCACCACGCTCAGCGTAGCACTCGGATCCCCATAGAAGCGCGCTGCAATCTCTCCTGCGCGTGCACGCAGATCAGGAACCGCGAAGGTAGGGATACCCAATGTATTTGCGGGCGATACCTGCGGCGCTGGCTCCCAGGCAACCGCGCTCGCCCCCCTGGCAATGGCTTCATTGAGAAACTTCAAACCATGATGATCGACGCCCTGGCAAGCCAGAAACAGATCACCGGCCTGCACCAATCGACTGTCCATACAGACGCCGGTCACCGCAAGCGGCGCACCGGCTGCCGATACAAAACCGGACAGTAATCGTTCAAGTGGTACGCCTGACGACTGTTTGGCTGGCAAACTCATATCGCCCCTCCGCGTCGGGGTGACACAGCACGCGCTTCCAAAGCATCCGGTGCAATATTCAACAACCTCAGCGCGGCTGACATCAGCTTGGAAAATACGGGTGCCGCTACATCTCCCCCATAAAAATGGCCGGCACTGGGAGAATGGATCACCACTACCGCCACTAAGCGGGGGTTATCTGCCGGCACCATGCCCGCAAATACCGCGGTATAGTGATCTTCAGAGTAGGCACCGCCAACAATCTTCCGTGCAGTACCAGTTTTCCCTGCCACCGAATACCCTTCGATCGCCGCCCGATATCCAGTCCCCTGCGGCTGGACAACGCGTTGCATCATCTTTCTTACTTTTTGTGTTGTACCTGCGCTGAGCACCTCTTGTGCCTGCTCCTGCTGATCGTTCAAAACGAATGACACTGGCCGATAGACACCGTTAGCCGCGAGAACGCTATAAGCTTCGGCCAATTGCAGCGCTGTGACGGAAAATCCATAGCCAAATGCCAGCGTGGCCTGATCCAGTGGATACCACTGCGTATAATCTCGCAACACCCCGCTCGCTTCCGCAGGAAACCCGCTCCCGGTAGTCTGACCAAAGCCCACCTGATGAAACACATTCCACAAATCGGCGGGCGCAAGCTGCATGGCGACCTTACTGGCACCGACATTCGACGATTTGGCGATGAGCGTCGTTAGATCGATTACACCGAGATTATGGCTATCTCGAATGGGAAAACCGCTAACCCGCATCAAACCCGGAGAGGTATCGATCTTGCTGGAAGGTTCAAACTGACCTGTCTCTATCGCACAAGCGATGGTAAATGGTTTGACCGCTGAACCGGGCTCGAACACATCAGTGATGGCGCGATTGCGATACAAACGTCCGCGCAACTGACTGCGGACATTCGGATTGAAGCGGGGTTGATTGACCATTGCCAATACTTGCCCGGTCATCGGGTCCATGACCACCACGGATCCGGATTCAGCCTGATTGGCCTCGACTGCCGCTTTCAGTTCGCGGTAAGCAAGGTATTGAATCCGCGCATCCACACTCAACTGCAGGGTTTTCCCCGGCTTGGCTGGTTTGATCAGATCCAGATCATCGATAGGTCGCCCGCGACCCTCGCGCAGTACGCGTTTAGCCCCAGGCTCACCACTCAACCACTCATCGTAGGCCCGCTCTAACCCTTCCTGCCCCTGATCATCAATATTCGTAAAGCCCAACAGATGCCCAAATACTTCGCCCTTGGGATAAAAACGACGATACTCTCGCTCGACCCCAATCCCCCGCAACCCCAGCTTTACCACAGCCTCCCCAATCTCAGGCTGGAGCTGGCGTTTGAGGTAGATGAATTGCTTATCACCGTTGGCACGAATCTTCTCCATCAGGTCGGCTTGCCCAATGCCAATCAGTTGCGATAACCCGGCGGCTAATTCAGGCGTCAATTCAAGCTCTCTGGGGTTTGCCCAAATCGATGCAACGGGTGTTGAAATCGCGAGCGGTTCGCCATTGCGATCTAATATATCCCCACGATGCGCAGGAATCTCCAACACGCGAGTGTGTCGACTCAGGGCCTGCTGCTGGAGAAAGTCGTGCTTGAAAACCTGCAATTCCACCGCCCTGGCAGCCAGCAGCCCCATACCCAGAAGGAACAATAGCTGCACTGTCAAACGGCGCAGGCGATAGGATTGCATTGCTTGCCGCTCTCTGCTCATGGCTCCACCATCACAGTATCGCCTACCCGCGGCATCACCATGTGTAGCTCAGAGGTCGCGCGTTCTTCAATCTTGGCCAAGCGCGCCAGCGAGGCTTGCTCCAATTGCAAGCGACCCCATTCGACCTCAAGCTCATCCCGGGTTTTTTCCAGCGCCGTCAAACGCTGGTATTGCATGCGTGCCTGATGGGTGCTGACCACCACCCCAAAAGCACTCAGCATATCGACAACCCCTAACAACAGCACCGCGATCAAACGCCAGTTCATGGGCGCTTCTCCGCCACTCGCATAATCGCGCTGCGCGCCCGCGGATTAGCCGCGACTTCAATATTCGAGGCACGCACAGGCTTCCCCAGAATACGTAGCTCGGGGGCAGCCTGATCTTGAGTAATCGGTAAACGTCGGGGTAGTGCAGGCGGCAGCGCATGCGCCCGCATGAAGCGCTTGACAATGCGGTCTTCCAGAGAATGAAAGCTAATGACGACTAAACGCCCTTGTGGTGCCAACACTTGCAATGCCTCCTCCAAACCTGCCTGCAAATCGGCGAGCTCATTATTAATATGTATTCTTATCGCCTGAAATGTACGTGTCGCCGGATCTTTTCCGGGTTCACGTTTGGGTACGACCTGCGTGATCAATGCGCGCAACTCGTCAGTTGAGCCTAACGCCTGCTGCTTGCGCGCAGCGACGATTGCTCGAGCGATGCGCCGTGAGTACCGCTCCTCTCCCAAGCGCCACAACACATCCGCAATCTCCCGTTCTGCTGCCTGCGCAAGCCACACCGCCGCCGTCATTCCTGTCTCGCTGTCCATGCGCATATCCAATGGCCCGGAGCGACTGAAACTAAAGCCCCGCTCCGCTGTATCCAATTGCGGCGAAGACACACCCAGATCCATCAGAATCCCCGCTGCTTCGCCTTGACTTCCCACTACTTCTGCCATCCTTGCAAAACTTCCCCGAAAAAACTCGAAGCGGGCATCCTGCCCAAACCGCGCTGCAGCTGCCCGGGCCGCCGCCGGGTCCTTATCGAACGCGACCAGTCGACCCTCCGTGCCCAGACGCTCTAAAATTTTCTGCGCATGCCCGCCCCGCCCGAAGGTTGCATCGATGTACATCCCTTGAGCCCGTACCGCGAGCGCATCCACGGCCTCTTCCAACAGAACCGGAATATGTTGCCCAGTCATGTGCGCATGCATGTGTTAATAGACAGCGCAATCCCAAGCTGAAAACTCAAGGGGGCTGCCGGTTGCCTGAATCCAATACCACCTGGCATCACATGCATTCGCTAAATCGATAAATTTTCCAATACCTGACTCAGGCTTTCGGAAGCACCTTCCTCCCGCAGCCAAAAATCACGCTCCTGATTCCAGTGGGCTGAATCCCAAAGCTCGAGCTTTTTGCCCTGCCCCACTAAAGTGACTTGTTTCTCCAACCCGGCAAATTCCCGCAGCGGGGGCGGCACCAGGATCCGGCCCTGGCGACTCATTTCACACTCTGAAGCATGCCCCACGAGCAAGCGTTGTAAACGCCGCACTTGCTTATCCAGATTAGGCGTATCCATCAACTTCCGTTCAAGCTTTTCCCATTCCGGCAGCCCAAAAATCATCAGGCAATGCACGGCATCTACCGTGATGACTAATTGCCCTTCACAAGACGCAACAATCTCTCCCCGATACTTGGCGGGTATAGAAATTCGTCCCTTTTCGTCCAGGGTCAGATGTGTGATGCCACGATACACAATGCGCTTTTAATTGAGGGTTGCTTACAGATAATTCCACTTTTTTCCACCTTGTTACACTATAGTCCCCACCCTATACCCCGTCAAGGCAAAACCAGCGGCCGCTAAGCTTGCTTCCCCTTTTGAAACAATAATTTAAAGCATACTGCTTAGCAGCGAGGATAGAAATTTCACAAATAAATATGCATTTCAGTGAATTACCTCACAGACTTAAACCCCTTTCAAGTTAGTAGGCCTAGTGCACGCAGATAACCCATCCTCAAGTCTCATACAGCAGGTCTCTGGGCGCTCAGAAACAAGGCGCTGGCGCAGGCATAGCCGTTCTGGGTAAAGCCGGCGCAACACCGTGAATGGCTTCCCCGGCACTGCACACCCCAGATGTTACGCCTCCTGGCAAGGATCGGGATCATTGCCCGCAAGCCGCACAGTCATCTGGCGCGCTCTGAATGTGGCTTTCCTCTGGATTGTTGTAATAAAAAAGCACCCGTACGACCAGGCGCTTTTCGATGGTGGAAATCAAGATAGGAACCCTCTGAGACGGGGGGAGACGTCATAGACTATCGTCCGGCAGAGAAAGCTGGCCTCAACTATCCTGCCGCACTCTGGATGTGTGGCGATTGATTTAGTTGCTTATGGATAACGGCGCGAGCCAAGCGCCTCAATCACACACCTCCGTGAGCCTCGGCGCGGCTTGTGGACTGGCCCTTCGGGAGCCCCGCAAGTGGCCCAATACTGCGTTGCATTGCTTGGAAAGGACCGAGCCATTCCCGGCGCAGTGTGCCTTGTCTTGGGCCATTTGCGGGTCTCTGGACCTTACCTTTTTTCCCGCATGGCCCACTAGTACCAACATTAAACTTAGCCCCAGGATTCCCAGCGAACCACCGCCAGACGTCATAGCACCTTCAGGATTCGTCTGCGCTTCTGCACCAGGATTCGACACTGACCGCGTTTCAACAATCGGTGCCGATTGCACGACCCGCTGTTTCGTTACATCGATGAACAAGGTGTCACTGTTCCCCCCGATCCAGGCATTGGCGCCATAGAATAAGAACCGATAACCCGTGCCTTGACTCAGCAGGGATTTGTCGATTGCAAGTTCAGCAAACTCCCCATTGACGAGCAAATTGACATCCCCAATCTGTTCCCAGGACCATTCCGCCCCACGCCCGGTGTAGCGCCACAACCCATGCCCCTCCACAAGGTATTCAGCCCCCAGCCACTCGAAGCCATAACCCGTCGTCACGTCTGCATCTACGTCGATATAGATTTGGGCAAGGTAGATTTGATCTAAATCGATTACTTCCTTGTTTTTGTACGCCAGGTAGACATAGTGTGGGTCTTCATCAAACCACACGGTCTCCCAATTAACGGGCCGGGTATCTGGATCCGCTGGATCGTCTGGAAAGGCAGGTCGATCACGCCATTCCGTGTTGAGCCCATCGATGTGCACACGGTCATTCACATCCAATAGATAAGAGAGGAAATACTGCGAGCTGTTCCCAGCATAGTAGTCGACATCTTTCGCCTCCACATCGCCATTGACAGCTGCGAGCAAGAGCTTCATGGCCCCGGCAGTATTGATCAGACGATGGCGTGGCAGTGCCAGTTCGGCAAAGTTTCCTGCAACCGCGTGAGGTAAGGCGGAATCGATCAACTCCCAATGCCAGTCATCTCCGGTGCCGGCGTAACGAAACAGATAATGCCCTTGCAGTAAATATTCGGCCCCCAGTGTTTCAAACCGGTATCCCGTCGAAAGCGTATTATCCGCATCGAAATAGACCTGCCAATTCCACGCGGCGCCGTCAACCGGCCCCCGGTTTCGAAAAGCGAAGTAGAGCGTTGCATCGTCATGTGCCATCGATGCGCTCAACCAGTCACCTGGAGACCAGGGCTCATGCTTACCAGCATCCTGATCATCCGCGAACCAGGCCAAGTCCTGCCAGTCAGTTGCCACACCATCGATCGTGATATCCGCGCTCGGGTTGCTCAACTGGGTTGTCGTCCCGCCCTCATCCGCGCTTGCCAGGCCGACCTGCATCGCAAATATCAACCCAAATAGCGTCACGCTAATGGGGTAACACAGTAATTTTTTCATTGTAGTATGACTCCTCTCCTCTGAAGGCCTGGCTAGCAGCCAGCTCGAGAATAGAAAACGTCGCGACGGGCAGCTGATAGAGATGAATAGCGGCGCTATTCACCTCAGTGAGTGGATCAGCAGATCAAAACCCCACAGGCTCACTACCGTTTCTATCTTCGAACAAGCTCCAAGGGTGTTAGCTCAGACAATTTATGTTGGGTATCACTGTCTATTGACTGCATTTCTGCTCGATTTTCGCGTTGGCAGGTTTTTTTAGCGATGTTCTTAACCACTTAACATGCTGTTTATTAGCCAAATTAATACGCAAACAAAACACACAAAAATAGACGCACCCTTAATTTTTTAATCATCCTAGATTCCGCAGTTGGGCGCGAAAAAGACGCGTAGGCAATTGGTGTGCCTGGTGAATCAGAAAAACTCGTGGTCACCTTATTGGTAATGAGAGGTTTTTCTGGTTTGCCAGGTGCGCCAAGGGCTTGCGTGGACTTTCGTGATCCAACTGCGGAATCTAGGATCATGATGCAACAGGGCAGCAACACACTGAATGCTCCCAGTTTTTGTGCTGACTCGACCCACGAAACAGATCGCACAAGCTGACAAACGGTGCAATCTTGACGATAGAATAGGGGGTATCAATCCATTAGCCAGGGGCCTGGCTCACGATTCACTGTAATCCCACCTGCAGCAGCGAGACATGCCGGGTGCTGCGCGCAGTGCTTATGCAGGCGCTATGGAGTATGAAGCCTGGAAATCGAGCGTATCGCCCTGAACTATTCGAAGCAATCAACGAATCGATCAGGACGACCACCGTATTAGAAAAGATTGAAGTCAGCCGATAAGCCGGGTTCTGTCGTGGACAATCATTCATCTGGGAAATCTGTCACCAGATTCCTCGAGCAGCCTACCCGGGCGCAATGCGGGTCACATCATAACGCGCCCCTATTTGGCCTTGCTCCAAGTGGGGTTTACCGAGCCGCAGCGTGTTGCCACCTGCGCGGTGCGCTCTTACCGCACCGTTTCACCCTTACCTGTGTCCGTGTGGACCATCGGCGGTCTACTCTCTGTTGCACTTTCCGTCGGCTCACGCCGCCCAGGCGTTACCTGGCACTTCACCCTATGGAGCCCGGACTTTCCTCCGCCATACCCATGTATGGCAGCGATTGTCTGGCTGACTTCAGGCTATGAGTATAGCAGATTCATTGTTCTTTCATCCCGAGCGCCAGCTGATAAAGGGTCTTGCGCGACACACCCGTAATACGCGCTGCCGCAGCGGCTGCATCTTTGACGCTTAAATATTCCAATAGAATGGCCAATACCCGCTCGGCTGGTGCACCACTCGTCTGCGACCGCGGGGCACCTGCCACCACGATGACAAATTCACCGCGCCGGCGATTGCGATCCTGAGCCAGCCATTGCGTCAACTGTCCCAACGGTTCGGCGTGAACCTGCTCAAACTGCTTGGTCAGCTCCCTGAGCAACACCGCCTCTCGTTGCGGGCCAAAGATCTCAGCCAAATCGCTCACCGTCTGCTCGATACGATGCGGTGATTCGTAAAACACCAGCGTTCGTTGTTCTTGACTGAGCGCCTGCAAACGGTTTTTGCGAGCCGCTGGTTTTGCGGGGAGGAAGCCTTCAAAAGCAAAGCGATCACAGGGAATCCCCGCCACCGACAAAGCCGCCGTCACAGCACTCGGCCCAGGTATTGGCGTGACAGTGACACCGCGATGTCGGGCTTCTCTGACCAATGGGAAACCGGGGTCACTGATCAATGGTGTACCCGCATCAGAGACCAGTGCTACGGAGGAACCGGCAAGCAACCTTGCGAGTAACTGCTCGGTGCGATCAGACTCATTGTGAGCATGCAAACTGAGCATGCGCTTTTTCAGCCCAAGATGTGTAAGCAGCGCGCCGGTATGCCGGGTATCCTCGGCTAAGACTAAATCGACATGCGTCAGCACCTCAATCGCACGCGCACTGATATCCCCCAGATTGCCCAAGGGCGTCGCCACAACATAGAGGCAACCCTCACTAGTCAAGACAGTCTCCATCGTGTCCTATAGAATAGCGCCATTTTGGAGCAATCAAGCCAGTCACGCATGCGTTCTTTTCTGATTTTTTTACTGTCACTCTCTTTCCTCGCGCTGTCCTCAACCGCTTCGGCACGTCAGCATAGCCTCGATGAAACGCCGATCCGCCAGGCCAAGCTCTACGAGCAGCAACACAACTACCAACAAGCGGCCGATATGTATTGGATCACGGCGAAACGCCTGGGTAGCGCCACGGGTCAGCCCTGGCTCGCCAAAGCTGCAGAAATGGCCTGGTTTGCGGGCAATATCGACGAAGCCAAACAAATACTCAATGAAACCCAGGAAGCTCAGATGAACGAGCATTCCCTCGCCCTTACCCGCTTGATTGCCGCACGCATCGCGCGCCGGGAAGGACAGTACGACAGCGTGCTGCAGCTGCTCAGTATCGCATACAGCAACACACCGCCGCGCATGCAACAGGAAATCTCCGCACTGCGTGATGAGGCCCTAGAAAAAGGGGGCAATTTGCCGAGAACCGCGCAGGCACGCACCGGCGATCCGCAGAAAAGTCGTGAAAAATGGGCATCACTCGTCTCCCAGACACCGGGGACGCTGGCCCATCGCTTGACGTTGTCCCCCAACCGCGAGGAAAAAGGCTGGCTCGAACTGGCCTACTTATATCAATCAGATGCAGACGATCCTGAAGAGCTGCAACGCAATCTACGCCTCTGGAAACGCGTCTATCAGGGCCACCCCGCCGGCACGGATATACTCCCTTTATTACAGCCGGACGGCCCCACCACTGCAGCCAATTCTTTGCGAAAACCCGATTGGAATGTCTCGCCCCAGGTCCAAACTATTGCGGTACTGCTTCCAACCAGCGGTCCTCTGGCCACCATCGGCAATGTCATACTCGACGGAATTATGGCGGCGCGATTTGATAAGCCCAATGTAAGTGTACGTGTTTACGACAGCGGCGCCGCGGAAAATGATATTTACTCGCTTTACCAAACAGCCGTTTATGAGGGCGCGGAACTGATTTTAGGGCCTATGCAGAAAACCCTGGTGGATGCACTCGCCACGCAACCCCTGACGGTACCGGTCATTGCACTGAATTCCGGAAAGCAAGCCGGCTCCAGTAATGGAAATCTACTCCAATTTGCCCTACTGCCGGAAGACGAAGCCACCCAGGCTGCTAAAAAAATGCTCGCTGATGGCTATACCCAATTAGCGGTGCTTACCCCAAAAGGCGAATGGGGACAGCGCATTGCGCAAGCCTTCCTCGACGCAGCGCAGGCTGGCGGCGCCGAAATCGTTGCGCGGGGCCACTACGACCCTAAAGCCAACGATCACGCCAATGAAATCGCGCGCCTGCTCAAGCCCGATAAAAAGAACAATGTCAACGGTGTCGGTGCACAGGCGCTGTTTCTCGTTGCCACCCCGAAACAGGCACGCATTATCGTCCCCATGGTGAAGTTTTACTTTCTCGACAGTTTACCGGTGTACGCAACCTCGCATGCTTTTTCCGGGGAAACCAACACCAATGCCGATCGTGATCTGAACGGCTTGACGTACTCCGAAATTCCATGGCTGCTCAATCCCGATGCGAGCCCCGCATATACTGATCTGCACGGCGCCGCACGCGCACATCCGCGTTTGTTCGCTTTTGGTTACGACGCATTGAACGCAGTGCCTAAACTTGTTGCAACCGATGCAAACGAACGTGTGACGGGCCTCTCTGGCATACTGAGCGTAGACTTTTCCAACCGGGTCCATCGACAGCTCGACTGGGCGCGATTTAGACGTGGTGCACCGCAATTGGTGCAAGCCGCTACACTCGAGCGGCAGGCTGCGACCCTGGCTCCATGATGCGGTTAAACGCGGGCAAAACCGCAGAATCAAAGGCTTGCAATTGGCTGCTCAAACAAGGCATGGTGCATCGGGAATCTAACTTTAGAACCCGCTGGGGCGAGATCGACCTCATTATGCAGGATGGGGAGACTGTCGTATTTGTCGAAGTGCGTTACCGCAGCAACAGCCAACGTTTTGGCGGCGCACTTGAAAGCATCGATGCAAAAAAAATCGCGCGCCTGGTGAAAACCAGCAAAATTTACATCCAGCAAAAACGGATCGACGCCCCATGCCGTTTCGATGTCGTAACGCTCGATGGCGATCGTCACATCGATTGGATTCCAAACGCATTTGGAGACACTGCAGCATGACTGACCTGTTGGCGCTGATCCAGGCGAGATTCCACCAGAGCATTAGCGTGAAGCAACGCGCCCTCGAAATCCTCCCCCCCGCCATTGAACGGGCAGCAAAAAAGATGGTCACCACCCTCCAGCAAGGCAATAAAATTCTCAGCTGCGGCAACGGCGGTTCCGCCGCCGATGCACAACACTTTAGTTCGGAACTGTTAAACCGCTTCGAACGTGACCCCATTGGCCTGCCGGCGCTGGCATTGACGACCGACAGCTCAACCTTGACCTCCATCGCCAATGATTACAGCTACGACGAAGTCTTTGCCCGCCAGATTGATGCCCTGGGGCAACGCGGCGACTGCCTCCTGGCAATCAGTACCAGCGGTCAATCGGCAAATATCATCAAAGCTGCTCAGGCGGCCCGAGTTCGTGGTATGTATGTGGTGGCATTGACCGGTGGTGACGGCGGCGCGCTCGCGACACAGCTGAATAACGAAGATGTTGAGATTCGCGTGCCGGCCAATGCCACCGCAGCAATTCAAGAAACCCATATTTTGCTGATTCATTGCCTGTGCAGCGTCATTGAAACACAGACAAACCTTTAGGAGGCTGTCCGAGAATATGGACTGTAGCGAAGGCAAGACACTTTGTGAGTATTTTTGGATACTTTGAAGTGAATAGTGATATCTATTCAATGAAAGTGAGCGGAAAAATAAGCCAAAAACACTTTTCCGCAGTAGCCTCCTTATTTTCAGACAGACTCCCAGTACACCGCCAAGCCCAAACTGTCTGTATCAGTGAGTCATCAAGGGGTTAAATGTGGTTTTGTTTTTATGAATCATAGTGGTCCTATGGTGATTAAAAACAAGGCTACAGATGACCCCTTGATGGCTCACCCGAAGGGCGCAAACCCA
>JANTGD010000006.1 GCA_024763135.1 Thiotrichales bacterium
TTTCAAGCAAAGCCTTGTCACCGTCAACAATCACCCAGCTTTTTGTAACCATGAAAACACCTAACAATTAGTTCTTGTCGCCTGCTGTCGCAGGCTGGGACGGTCGCTGGTAAAATTTGCATGCCTTATCCCTCAATCAGATGCCAAGCTCCTCAGATAGTGCATTGATATTGCGCGTCAACTGCCCTTTCTTGCCCACATCATCAAGTTGTTGATAAACGGCGCGTGCTTTTTCAATCAATAAAAGCGCTCGCGCATTGTCATCGCAGTTTGCAAGCGCTGCGGTGATGCTGTCGTAGTCCCACACCTGAGGATCGTCAGTCCTCGCACCATTCTGCTGTTTCTGCTCGCTTTGAGGATGTGTGATTACGTCACCTGTCGATTCGTCCATGATGTCAGCATCATCAGTGTCTTGATTCCGCTGCTTTTTGCGGATTTTGTCCTTGAGGCTTTCTGAGCGGCTTTCGATAACGGTGCCGTCGACAACTTGAGCACCCCCGATATCGCGCACGGGTTGCTGCGGCACATCCTCTAGCTCGTCGTGCGTGTACACGCCGAGAATCACATCAGGAGCATATAGTCGAGCCCATTTCTTAACGGCGAGGTAAGCGAGTTGTTGTTCTGGGTCGGTTTTCCATAGCGGACTGTTCTGCACAGTCTGCGTCGTCTTGCTGATCCATTGCCCCCACGTGATGGCGCTCTCACCTGCCAGGATCGCGCCTGCCCTGCATTTCAGCGCGGACCCAGCACCGTCCCATTCATATTTGAAACGACCACGTATGGCGTTGCTGCTTGATACAACAGCATTTACCAATTGCGCTTCGTAGCCCAACGTTCCGTTGACTAGGTGGGTTTTTTGCGCAACTGCGTAGGGGTTCATCCCCCATTGCAGGGCCTGGATGGCCACTGCCATGCAGTCGGCAGGGTTGCCCTGGAGATGCGCCGGCAAGGTTGACTTGCCCTTGGCCATTTGGACCGAGAAATGCTCGACCTGCGCCAGTGCCTGCGGATTGAACAGCATTCCGGGGGTGCTGACATCGTGCTGATCGGGCTTGGTTGCTGGTAATTGTTGGATGGTTTCATTCAATTTCGTTCTCCTGTTATTTCAGCTTAGGGCCATACCGAAATTCGATGAATTCCGTTGGCTCGACGGTGAATCCTTTGCGCTTGCGTTGTGTGCGCTGGTAGGCACCTGATATGCCAGGGATAAAGGCGCGGCCTGCATCACCCATAAGAACCTGAAGATGATGCTTGGCATTGTCCGCAATGGATTTGTAGCGCTTGGCTTCGCTGTCAGCCTGCTGCAGTACCTCATGCCAATGGATGGCGGATGCGTCTAACTCAATCTGCTCGTCATTGACCAGGTGGTAGACCTTGCGGATCAGCTTGTGAGCGGAATTGTGATCAAGATCGATAGTCGGGGGGATTCCTGCCTCGACGTGGTTCACCCAGAAATCCCGCGCACCGTCCAGAATGATGTCGTCCCATTCCCTGTCTCGCTCAATGTGATAAATCCTGAAATCGGTCGCTCCGCCGATCAAAACTGCCGCATCCCACTCTGGGTAATCCAACACAAGCATGTAGTGCATTATCTGAGGCAGGTAGTATTCCGCCACCTGATCAGTGCCAGCCTCGCCCCACAGATGGGCCAGTCGCCAGTTAACAGACTTTATCTCAAGTCCACGCTTAACCCCTTCTACCTTTCGGTCGATATTGGCCAGCAGCCAAGGGCATTCCACGTGCTGGTGATGCACGTTTGACTTGCGGACCTTTAGGCCAGTCTTCGCCGCATACAGCTGCGCGATGGGGTCCTCTACGTAATTGCCGAAATCGATGGCGTCACCCTCGACCACATCGGGCACCCAGCCTAACTCTTGCGCCAGGTCTGGCCGCTTGTCGAAAAAAACATTGATGCTTTGCTTGTAGGGATCGATGCCCAGGACGGCAGCCATATCCGACCCGCCGATGCCGGTTCGACGTGCGTCTATTTGACGTTCAGTCAGCATGTAAAAATCTCCTGATGTGCTCTTCCGTCATCGCGGCAGTCTCCTGATTTTGGCCATCGGCCGGTAAATGAACCCTTTCGGCTGTCTCCGTTGCCTGGCTTTGCCGAGCAATCGATTGATCACCGCGCCAAGCAACGCCGCCGGGAATAAGGCGGCGAGCGACATGGATACGAACCACAGCCACAGGATGAGATCCTGTGCGTCTTTCTCGGTCATCAGTAGCGATCCTTTATAGGATCAAACGCGTCGCATGCGTCGTCCGCTATATCAATGAACATGCCTGTGACCTGGCAGCGAGCGCCTTTGTTGAGGTAGGCGCAGTGCCTGCACCACTCACACACAGGGTCCGGCATTTCTTCCGGCTGGTGCAGGTATTTCAACGGGATTGTATGGTGTTTCATGACTCACCGCCTTGCATGCAAGCCGCCTTATTTTTGAGATAGTGAAAATGCCAATTACTTACGATTTCGATGAGTAAATCGGCTGCTTCACGTGGAAGACTCCCGGTGAATGTCGCAAGATCAATCGCGCCTTCGCAGCGACCGATTGCCCACTCACTTATAATCCGGTTATCTGCCACCGTCTGAGCGGTATTTATTAGCATCGAGTCAAGCACGATTTCTGCCATCGTGGTTTCCATGTCACACCCCTTGCTATGAAAAATGGTTGTCGTCAGAAACTGAGTCTTATGATAGCGGACAAAACGTCTCTGTCAAGACAAAAAGTCCCAACATGGGAAAAATCAGCGAATCATTGACAGGATGGACTTATTGTCCCATACTCATACCCTATGAGCAAAAAGATGGCAGCAAGAGAGGCGATTGATACCGTGGGCGCAGTCGCGCTAGCAGAGAAGCTGACCGACCTAACGGGAGAGCCTGTGTCTGTGTTTGCTGTCCGAAAATGGCGTCAGCGCGGTGTGCCTGGCGAGTGGGTGCCAGCGGTTTGTGTGGTGACAGGCGCAAAAGAACGCGAACTAAATCCGCTGGCACCAGACTTGCCAAGGAAGTCAGCATGACATTTCCGTTTGGCGACCCCTGGGTTGGGGTCGCCTTTTTTTTGCCTCGGAGAATGCTTGCTGAGGAGCGCAAGGAGTGGAGCAAGTGAACGATGAAAGGAAGCCGCGCCATGGCCAAGCCAGATAAAAGCGCACCGACGCACAGCGTCGCCTTGTTACCTTGCCCAATCTGCGGGGGTGATGCCGGGGTGGTTGAGTACAGAGACATTCGTCATGGGAACAAAGTGCCATGTTTTTTCGTGCGATGTGTCAGCAAGAAACCGCCATGCTGTAGTAACTATATGGGATTTTCCGATACTTCGGTCTCGGAATACTGGAATGGCGGAAAAGTCTTACCGAGTGCAAGGTAACAGGTGCGCTATATGCCATGCTGAACTGCTGCCGACGCCCTCGCAGCAGGGTAAGTCGTTCATGCCGCCGTTTGTGCCGCATCGCTGCTGGTGTCCGGTGCATGGGGAGCAGGTACTAGACAGGGTGCCGCCAGTGGACCGCATCTCGCATTGGAAGCCATCAAAGAAGGAAGTTCATGAATGAAGCCGCTGGCAAAAGTTAAATGGATGGCAGCTATCGCAAAAGACCGTTCGTTACCTGATACCGCGATTCGCGTAGGTAATTTTTTGTGCGATTGCCTGAACGGAAATACGGGCCAGTGCAACCCATCACGTATCACCATAATGGATGGAACGGGGTGTTCAGAGAGCACGGTTAAACGTGCTATCAGGGCGCTGAAGTCAAACGGTTGGATCGAGATTCAGGTCGGTGACGGCAGAGCTAACACATCGGATTACGTGCTTAAAACAGGGTCAGAACAGACCCCCTTTAATGGCGAAAGTGAAGGTGAAGAAAGGGGGTCACAGGAGACCCGAAAGGGGGCCGCTATAGACCCCCATGAAAAACAAAAGGGGGTCAGAGCTGACCTAGAAAGGGGGTCAGAGCTGACCGGAAAGGGGGTCAGAGCTGACCTTTCCCCCCACACCCCCCTAATAAGAGAACCTGTGAAAGAACCTGTGAAGGAACCTGTGAAGGCGCGCGCGGGAGAAAAACAGTCGAAAAACCCACCCGAAAAATGGCGACCCCCAGCGCACCTGAACATCGATGCGTGGCAGGAATTCGAGCAACATCGCAGGGACATCAGGAAGCCACTGTCAAACCTCGCACGCACCAAGGCTGCAAACTCGCTATCTGGACTCAATCACGACGAACAGCAGCAGTGCATCGACATGACAATCCAAAACCACTGGCGGGGTCTTTTCCCGGAAAAGGTGAAACGTGAAACATATCAATCCGCAAGCGGCCATCGAAAAAGCGCAGCAGACCGAGCCGAAGAATTCCACGAAGCCTGTAAGGCGTTCGCTTCCCGAAATGTGGGTAGCGGCGCTGTTCGCGAAAATGCAGGCGAGATACGGCCACAAGTGGTCGAGCTCATTCCCCGGCGAAATCGCTAGCACGGCGATGACTGAATGGGCAGAAGGGCTAAACGGCATGACCGGAAGTGACATCCGACGCGGACTGGATACCTGGCAGGAGGCATGGCCGCCGTCGCTACCTGAGTTCCACGAAGCGTGTCGCGGAACGGCGGCGAACTGGGAGCATAAAAGTCCTGCTTACAGGCGATTTCAAAAATCCCTACCGAAACCACGCGCGGATATCGAGGTGGTATCAGAGCAACTGCAAGAAATGCGCAAGGCGCTTAAGGGGGGGAGATGAAACGCTACGCTTGCCACGGATGCAAACATTGTGGCTTCGATGTCCTGGAACAGCATAATTACTGCCGCAGGAACGAACGTGCCTTTCCACAGGCCGGAGACGACTGCAGGCACTTCGAGCGCTACGCGGGCTCTGAGCCGTCGAAAGAGGTCGACTAATGGTCATGGGTAGGCAGGGCGTAAAAAACGCGCCACAGCGCAGCACAGGGGACGTGGCGGGCAATTGGGAGGTGCTCAAGTACCTCGGGAAGCGAAAAGAAGGCAAAACAACCTTTACCCGCCACTGGTATCTGGTCAAATGCCGCAATTGCGGCCACGAGCAAGAACGCTCACAAGACAAAATTAACCGGACTTTCAGGTACTGCAAAAAATGCCGGTATAAGAAAAAAGGCGAATCAAGAACCGGAAGCACAATGACTGACAAGCAAGCGCGAGAAATCGCTAGGGGGTGTGGGTGGTGAATAATTTCGAAATGAAAATCACGCCGGAGGAAGAAGCGGCTGGCAGGCTTAAGCGGCAAGTGGATGGATCGGTATTAGAGTGCATGCGGCAGATAGAGGGCAGCAACATTCGAAGCGGCATGACGCCAGAGCGTAAATATAAACTGGAACTGGCCATTGCTCATCATAAGCACCGGGTGAAGAAAGCCAACGAGGCGTACCGTAGGGCAGTGAAATGACAGATTACGAGACCATCAAGATGCTGATTTCAGAGCGCCGGAAGCTGAAAAGGCAATTGGAAAATCTTAGTAACAAGGGGATCGCTAAAAAGCTGGAAGTGACTGTCGAGGAAGTCGCTGAAATTGCAAGAGGGATGGGGGTCTGATATGGGCGAGATTAGTCATGAGTGACTATATCGTGCTGAGACTGCCTTACCCTCCGACCGTTAACACGTACTGGCGGCGGGTTGGCAATAAGACGCTCATCAGTAAACGTGGGCGTATTTACCGCAAGGAAGTAGAGGCGGTAGTCGGTATGCGTCCAGATAGGCTCGCAGGTCGTCTCGCGGTGGAAATCAGGGTCAATGCGCCAGACAATCGAGTACGTGACCTGGACAACCTGCCTAAAGCCATCCTAGACGCACTGACAAAGGCGGAAGTCTGGGTTGATGACTCGCAGATTGACGACCTGCGGATATTTCGCGGGAAGGTTGGTAAACCCGGAAGCGCGGAAGTGCGAATATTGGAAATAAGCGAATGATGCAAGCATTACTCGGGCCGATTATCGGCATGCTGACCACTGCGGTCGACAAAGCTATCCCAGATAAGGACCAGGCCGAGAAGATAAAGGCGCAGATCACCTTGGCGGCGATGAATGCAGATCAGGAAGAACTGCAAGGTGCGATCAAGATCATTAACACAGAGGCGCAAGGAGAAAGTTGGTTGCAACGCAACTGGCGACCAGTTCTGATGTTGTGGTTCGCCGCATTGGTAGGGGCTCACTGGCTGGGATTCACTGCGCCAAATCTCCCTACTGAAGTTGTCAGCGACCTGCTGGCCATTGTGCAAGTCGGCGTCGGTGGTTACGTGATTGGCCGTAGCGCTGAAAAAGGCATCAAGGCATGGAGGGAAAATGATTAAAGCGTTTGTGTTTGGTGTGTTGATCAACATTCCCAGCAGCTTGGTGCCGGTGTATGACCCGGATTTCCTATCCCTCGATTGCGAAGAATATGGAACATGGGTCGCTTACGACTGGGCAGACGACGCGCAGGCGTTGGAACTAGGGTATCCACGATGACCGAGTATACAGACACCACAGGTGACCTATGGCAAATCGGCGAAGTAAACAGGCTGATTCGCCGAGTGTCACCTGTGCGTGAGAAATTGCGCGACATCGAAAAAGCCATTGATCGTCTGCCAGTAGTCGACAAAGCTATAGTACAGGCCGTGGCGCGGTCGATTAACCACCTGGTAGTAATCAATGGCAGTAATGGGCAGCGAGCACTAGAGCTATTTTTGATCGAGCAGGAAGCAACGGCAGACGATTACGACATACCATGTAAACCACGCGAGACAAAGCCATGACAAAACACAGTCGACAGTACTATGCGCAAATAGAATCCATGTTAGGCGAATGGATGGAGCGAGAACTGACTACGGCTGTCAACGTGCGAGGGCTTGGATACCAATCTACGACGCAAGAGGGCCGGCTGGCAAAAGGTGAACTCCCAAGCATTGGAAAACACACACATAAAAAAAGCGTGCCAATATTTGACACTTCGCCACGGTTCAAGTCGATATGGCGAGTGGTGAAATTAAACAAAGAGCGCTGGATGTTGGCGTACTGCTTATACGGTATACCGATAATCAACCCGGGAAAGCACTCACAACAGGCACTAATGCAAGAGTATTGCATGCACGTGGGGTGCAGTGAGCGAACCGCTTGGAGACGGCGAAAAGAAATGCTCGATGCGGTTATTATGGAGATAAATACTAGACAAATGGCAGAAACCGCTTAAAATTGTTACATAGGTGTAATTGCCACAAACCCGCAGCCGAAAATCGAGCGGGTTTTTTATTGCCCAAATAAAAAGGAAAAAATATGCCGTTTGAGCATGCCGTATGGGCGATGAAGCCACTGTTTATTAATTTCGGTATGGCGTTTCTCGCCTCGCTCGTCCGCTATTACCTGATCCCGCATGAAGAGAGGGAATTAAAAGATATTCCAACTTTCCTGGTGCTGGCGGTATTCGTGAGCCAAATAGTGACCTGGCTGATAGGTTCGCTACAACTAGAGGCCGATACAAAATACGCGGCTGCCGCAATATCAGCGCTCCTGGCAAATGAAATCATCCGGGGGTTATTGCGAGTGGCGATAAAAGTATTTCCACAAATTGAAAAGAAACTGTCTGAGCGAATCAGTAGAATGAAGATATGACGTGACGGCAAAAACACAAAACGCAGTGACAATGTGGATGATCGCACTCACAGGGCTCGTGCTGTTTGTGATAGTGCGCGACGACTGGGCACAGAAAGAGCTTAGAATGGGTGAACGCTTTACCTTGAAAGACGCACAAGTATTGTGCGAAGCCTGTCCAACAGATTGCTCATTAAACCGTGAGAAGATACAAACAATATATGGCGGGAGAACGACGCCGTTTCGAACGTTTTTAGAAAATAAACAGGAAAGCTACCCGAAAGGGCGCTTAAAACACAATGGCAAAAACCAGAGCACAGCAAAATCGGGCTATTAGGCAAGACGCTCTAAGAGAGCAATTGGCTAAACAAAAGCACCTTGAGCAAGCTTTTGAATGCGCAAGAAATCTAGGCGAGCCGGGCCTTGAGTCTAGTGAGGTCACGAGGATTCGCGCAAAAGCAGACATTCACCTCAAGTTGCTGGACAAATATCTGCCAAGCTTGAAAGCGGTAGAAAATACCGGGGAAGGCGGCGGGCCAATCACGATTGAAGCGATAGAGCGGATTATTCGCAAACCTGATGCGCATACAGATTGAGACGGCAGAGGTATTTCTACCGCTGCTCGAACCATCAAGGTACAAGGGCGCATACGGCGGACGAGGAAGCGGGAAGTCGCATTTTTTCGCAGGGCTCGCAGTAGAGGACGCGCTGAGATATCCAGGTGACCACGGCACAGGCATTCGATTTGCCTGCATTCGTGAGGTGCAGAAGTCGCTTAAGCAGTCAGCGAAAAAGCTGGTCGAGGATAAACTGGCAGAATTGCGGTTAGGCGAAGCGCATGGAATAAAAGTATTTCGCGAGATCATCGAATTGCCTGGTGATGGCGTGATGATCTTCAGTGGCATGCAGGACCATACCGCTGACTCGATAAAGTCGCTAGAGGGGTTCAATCGCGCGTGGGTAGAAGAGGCGCAGAGTCTGTCTGACAGGTCGATGACGCTACTCAGGCCGACAATACGCTCTGAGGGATCTGAACTGTGGTTCGGCTGGAACCCAATGAGGGCGACAGATCCGGTAGACCAAATGTTGCGCGGTGACCGATTGCCGACCGGCTCAGTCGTAGTGGAGGCGAATTGGAAACATAACCCCTGGTTTCCAAAAACGCTTGATCAAGAGCGTCGAGACTGTCTAGCTATCACGCCGGAGCGGTACGGGCATATATGGGAGGGAGAGTATGCGACGGTCCTTGAAGGTGCGTATTTCGCCAAACATTTGACAGAAGCAGAACTGCATAACCGCGTGGCTTTTTTCGCACGCGAGCCGCTGAATAAGGTCTATGCAATTTGGGATATCGGCGGCACGTCAGGAAAAGCAGACGCGACAGCAATCTGGATTGTGCAATATATTGGGGATGAAGTCCGCGTTTTGAATTATTACGAAGCAGTAGGGCAGCCATTTGATGCACATATCAACTGGATTCGTGCGCAAGGCTACGGTGAAGCGCATTGTGTGCTACCGCATGACGGTGCGAAGCATGATACCGTGATGTCTGTCACACCGGAGTCGTATCTTAATCAAGCAGGATTTGAAGTCGACACGGTGCCAAACCAGGGGAAAGGCGCGGCACTACAGCGTATTGAGGCGGTTCGCCTGATGTTTTCGCATTGCAGATTCAACAAAGACACGACGCAAGGCGGTCGAGAGGCGCTCGGCTGGTATCACGAAAAGAGAGATGCAGTGAGAGGTATAGGCTTGGGCCCTGAGCATGACTGGGCCTCACATGCTGCTGACGCTTTCGGCCTGGTGGCGCTGTATCGTAAGGTAGCAACAAAAACCAACCCCAATGCAGATTGGGACAGAGAATTGGAATTTCAGAACGTGGCGATAGTATGAAACTGGACCGCATATCTCGCATTGTTGAGCATGAGATCGAGCAGGCAAAATGCCCTGATGAGCTCAGACACAACCGCGCCAAGTCGTTGATTTATTATCACGGCAAACCTAGAGGAGATGAAAGAGAAGGGCGTTCGCAGGTTGTGTCTGCTGATGTAGCAGACGCGGTTAACTGGATATTGCCGGACGTTGTAGAGACGTTTATTGCTTCAGAGGATGTTGTCGCGTTTGATCCAGTAGGCGAAGAAGACGAGGACCAGGCAGAGCAGGAAACCGATTACATCAATTACGTCATTCGAAAAGAAAACGACGCTTTCACGGTGTTTAATGAATGGTTCCAGGACGCCTTGCTGCAAAAAAATGGTTACGTGAAAGTCTTCCGCAATGAAGACAAGGCGAAAGAGCGGGAAGAATATAGCGCTGTAACTGAATTCGACATAATAGCGCTGGAATCGCAGGGGTGGGATGTAGTAGAGGCAAATATTGGAGAATTTGACGAAGCCGGCGAACCCATTGCGGATGTCGTTGTGGAGCGTGAGAAGGATATTTCAAAGACCGCATTTGTATGCGTTCCGCCAGAGGAAATACTGGTCTGTCAGGATCACACGTCAATCGACCTGAGTGATGCGCGTTTCGTTGCCCATGACCGGAACATGCCGCGACATGAATTGTTGGAACTCGGCTTCGACAAAAGCGAGGTTATGTCACTACCGACAGGAGATGTCGACCTCGAAGAAGACGCTTACGAAAGAGACGGGTTAGATCGCCCAGACGAATATGGCGCTGAGCTCGATAAGTCGCTTCAGGAAGTATCCGTACAGGAATGCTATATCCGGCTTGATGCAGAAGAAGATGGGAATGTCAGGCTGTATCAGGTGTGGTACTCAAACAACAAGTTGTTGGATATCGAGGAGGCGGATTTTGTTCCATTCTCGTGTTTGACGCCGCGCATTCTCAGTCACAATCACAGCGGCGAATCGATCTACGACAAGTTGAAGCAGGTGCAGGACCAGAAGACAGCAATCTGGCGGCAATTGCTCGACAACATGTACGCGATGAACAATCAGCGCACATACGTCAACACAAAGGCAGGGGTGAACCTCAACGACCTTATTTCATCTCGAATTGGCGGGCTTGTCAGGGGCAAGGCTCCGATGGGGGAGGCAATTAGCCCAATCCCCACACTGCCGATCGGTGGCGACTCGTTCGCAATGCTCGAATATCTGGATCGTATCAGATCGTCAAGGGCTGGCGTTGACCCTGAGAACATGGCACAGAACCAGATGGTAGGAAACGAAACGGCTCACGGCATCGAGCGCATGATGTCGGCAAAGGAAAAGCTCGTCGGGTTGATTATCCGCACGTTTGCAGAGACTGGCGTAAAGCGGCTTGTGACGTTGATCAGGCGCATTGAGTCAAAGTACCAGGACACAACGAAGGTAGTTAAATTGAGAGGCGGTTATGTGCCGGTACTGCCGTCCGAGTGGGAAGACCGATTTAACACGACGATCAAAGTCGGGTTAGGCACAGGAGACAAAATAAAGCAGCAGGCCGCGCTTGGCCGCGTACAAGAGATTCAACAGCAGTTGATTGCTGGTGGTTATCCGTTCGTTACGCCTAAAAACCTGCATTCTGCCGTAGAAGATTTCGGCAAGGCGGCAGGTATTGCCACAATGGGTCAGTATTTCACAGACCCGGATAGTGACGAAGGTCAGGCGATACAGCAGCAGCAGGCGCAGCAATCGCAACAGCCAGACCCTAATATGGAATTGTTGCAGATGCAGGCGGAGATCGAGCGAGAGAAGATCGCGTTTGATCGGGAGAAATTGGCGTTTGAGCGCGAGAAGGCGCAATTCTCAGCGCAGTTCGACCAGGTTAAGCAGCAAACAGATACTGAGCAGAAAGCCCGAGACTCAGTAATAAAGGCGAACGCAGAAGAAGAAAAGCTAGATGTTCAGCGAGAGGCGAACAGAATAAAAGAAGCAGAGCTCTCGTTAAAGGCAAGAGAGCTGGAAATAAAAGAGCAGGAGGTTAGGCAGAAAGAGGCGATAGCCAATATTCAGGCTGGGAAAGATATCGAGATCGCAAAGATAACTTCCATTGCACCTAAGGAAGAAAAGGAAGTGCATATCCATACTGGAACTGGCAAACGACAGATTGAAGTCAGGCGCACATCGACGGGACTTGAAGGCACCTCGACTGAGGTCGATTGATGGCAGCAATATCTTCCAATGGCACTAGCGGCGGCAATTGGTCTGCAGGTACGTCCTGGATTGGTGGAGTAGCGCCAACGTCTGCAGACGATGTAACGGTGGTCAGCGGGGACAAGATTACCCTTAACATTACCGGCATGGCGTGCAACACCTTGACGGTTAACAGCGGCGGCACCCTGGATTGCGTAAACAACGCGAATTGGGATCTGACCAGCGAGAAGCAGATATTCTGTGCTGATGGAAGTACGCTTACCGTCGATATGTCTGCGAATGTGGCGTACTCAGGGAGTATCAATCTCAATAATCTGAGTGACAACGCTGGATCAAATGATTATGAACTAATAATTGACACAACAGCGACGGTGACAATTAAGGGGTATCCGAGAACACGTAAGACCGATCTGGTAACGACATTAACGGCTGCAAGTTCAACAAGCGGGACAGTCAGTGATGCGACCGGATGGCAAATTGGGGATGTCATCATTTTTGGTGCAACAGGATCGTATAATGCAACGCCAGAGATTGACATCGTTACGCTGACCAGTGTTGATACCGTGACTGGCGCTATTGGCTGGACTGGTGCGGTAACTTACAATCACGCAATAGGTGGTACGGCATGTAATTTCTCATCGAATTTGACAATTCGACCGGCAAACACCGCAGATTGGGCAAGCGTTACCTATCGTATAGACTATGCGACCACACCAGCCAACAACCGCATTATAGATAATGTGGAATTCTATTATGGCGGGGCAAACGCTTATAATAATTATGGCCAGCTATGTGTTCCAGGTGCTAGCGATTCAGGTGGCTGGGATGATTACAAATGGACAATCAGTAACAACGTTTTCTACCAAACGAACAATGCCGGCTTCAATGCTTGGACGTACCCAAGCACAAAAACCCGCATTCCTTTCCAAAATAACGTTTTTTACTCAGACCGGAACACGCTGTTTTCAGATGGCGCAATGATCTGGTGTGAAACACCTTATCTCCTGGATATGCAAGATTGCGCAATCCTTCGATCTGAGAGGTATGGTATCGGCGGAGATGTGCAGGTACAGGGCTTGAAGGCATCCGATTTGCATATCGGTTCTTGCGATAATGCCGCACTGAATACTGGACTTGAGTTGACCACTGGGTTGTTTATTGCTAATGCGACCGCTATCACCCAACGGGATTCGCAATTATTGCTAACAGGGCTTGAATACTCAGGTAATACCACCAACGAGAATTTGACCGGGATCACCGATATTATCCATACAAACTGCGTGACGGATCGGATTGATAATGCGGGCCTGTCATCGTTGGTCTCTGATGCGGTAATATCATGGGCAAATAAAAATAACGATATTACATCTCAGGAAGAGTACACATCTCAATACACTAAGAAGCGCGACAACATCCTAACCAATCGGTCTGACGCGTCGATATCTATTGAGCCGACAGTAACCGGCGTGGATTGCACGCACGAACAGGCAATAGTCTGTGCAGATGGTGAGACCATTACAGTGGTCGGCTATATGCGTGTCGATAGCACGTTCTATAACCTCGGCACCTGGACAGCGCCGACTGTGACATTGAGTGGTCTAGGGGAAACCCCTGTCACAGCGACTGCCACCAGCGCGGCTAACGGCGCTTGGGAACAGTATACGGCCAGCATCACCAATAACTCTGGAGGGGATGGTGAGTTCACGCTTACCTATACTGCAAACGCAAATGCTGTGACGGGTGGGGTCGCGTATTTCGACGGTGTACCGGATTATCCGTGGGTCAGCAAATGCCGCCACTACGGCTATGTAATCGAAGAGACCAATCCGGTCAGAACAACCAACCCTTACACAAGCGCCAGTGAGGCGACGGCAGCGGGATATGCTTCGAATTTCACCATTACTGGTACAACAACAAGCACTGGCACCATACAGATTGATGGCGTTGTCACTGTGCAGGAAATGTATGATTACTTGCAATACTGGGCGTGCTTACCGGCAAACCTTGATTACAAAATTCCATTAACTACTTCCGACGGCAGGAACTTCACAACTGGGGATGGTTATCGCATTGTAATTGCAGCTACTGGTGATCTGACAGTTAACCCTGAACTTTACACCCTGGTAGCTGACGCCAGTGGACCTCGACCATTTATCTCAAATGCAGGGACCCTGACACTGGGTGTCAAGACAGGCAGCGTATACACCAGCGGCACGGCGATTCGGGATGAGTACGAGACCGCTTCATCGGATTATTGGCGAACAGGGCTGTACGGAACGATGGTCAGTACGGCCAATGGATCGACCGTTGAAGCATACGGAGCGAGCATAGAGGCAAAATCCTCAATCAGTATTGGTGGGGGTGTCGGCGGTGGTGCAAGCGATGGGTACTACATCACAACAGTATATATTGAGCGGTTGACAATTAAGAACATTGGCACTGCTGACATGCAATTGCGGTTCGATAATGCTACAGGTAGTACCATTAACGTTACTGGATTGACGCTGGATGGTATTACAAACCCGTTCGTAGTCCTGTTTGCGCAGGATTATGATTCGTTTTCCACAGAATTTTTGCGTGGTCAGTTACAGAGTTTTGTTAACCAGCCAAGCGACTTGACGTTTACCGGCTTGCAGTTCACTGATAATACCGATGCTACCGATGTGTTATTCAATGGCAATTCGGCCTCAGCTGACGATGTGTTTACCATCACCGACAGCGATTTAGGCACATCCTTAGCAGTTGACTATAGCGCGACTAATTATCGTGGTGCATTGGCCCTGCAATCTACACTTAATATGACCTTGCTCGATGTGGCTGGATCACCGATTACGTCCGCAAAGTACTACCTTGCAGATACAAACAACAGTGACCGGGCAGACCCGAGTGGCAGAGCAGATATAGATTGGCTGACAAGCCGAACCTATGAGGATTCGTTTGACGGTAGCGGTCAAGCAATTGCTGTGATTCTAATCGGGTCAGTGACCAATACAGGCACGACACCACCAGTAATCAGTTATTCGTATCGGTGCATCACGGGTGATAGTACTGATGATTTTAAATACATCACCACGGCTTATGGGTATCTCCCAACAGTCAATCCTGTAGTGCTTAAAGGATATGAGCAGGTCAGTAATCAGAGTCGAGCGCTGGCTGATGGAGGCATCACAGAGGCGACACGCGCTACGGTAGCGGCGTATACAGGCTTTGCGTGGGCGGGATACATCACCACGATAAGCAGTGATCATTCTGTTCAACAATGGTATGACTGGAACAAATGGATGGAATCGGAATACCCGTCTGTCGTAGCGTTTAATTCTGATACCAGCGGGATTAGTTCAAGTGATGGGACAAACTTTACCCCGGCGGCAGCGACAAAGATCAGACTTCAAGCAAATCTTACAGGGACAGCGACTATCATTGGTGGTGAAGTACAGATTGACACAGGAGGAGACTTTGCTAACACGGTGACGCTAAACGGGACAACCCTGAATTTCTTAAATATCGGAACCTACGACTATAGGAGTAAAAGTTTCTCTGGCACAATCGAACTGGTGAACTCCAGTGGTGGCGCAGTGACGGTAAAACTCGATCCGAGTGTCTCATATATCAACACGGGACCGACTATCACCGTTGAGGCAACGACGGCAGTAACCATTACCGCTGCAAACCTGATCGACGGGACACGTGTCCAACTTTACAACGTAACCCAGGCCGCAGAACTCGACAATTCACTGGTCTCTGGAGCGTTAGGTTATTCTTACACGGCTACGCTAGGAATAGGTGAGGAATGTGAAGACGGCGACACGATACGCTTAAGGGCAACATATCAATCGGGGACGACCGCAAAGGAACCTATATTGTCGTCTGGTGTTGTATCTACGGGTGGATTGGGGTTTGTTGATACGCAAGTTGACGACGCCGTTTATTCAACCTATGGGCTTGATGGCTCGACAATCACAAAATTTGGTGCCGATTATGCTGATGTAGAGATAGACTTGATCGTAAGCAGTAATTTTGCAGCTTCAGAAGCTTATGCCTGGTATTGCTACATCCTAACGACAATACAAGGCATAGCCGAATTCTTTGGCGCAATCACTCCAGAAGATGAAGCAAACCTGCGGATCAATACGAGCCTTGTTAGTTTGATGTGGGATAACGACACGGCAAGTAACGTCTACCAAACCGACAATATTCGCATGTATCGCGATGACGCGGCCTATCCGGTTAAAGACCCAACCACAGGTGGTGGCGGTATTGACCTGGTGTGGCGCTCAAAGGTCTACGGCTATGCTGCAGCTACAGGATTGACTTCAGCGCAAGAAACTACGCTGAACAAGATCAACACTATAGAGCCGAGAGTCGGCGAGTTGTGGAAACTGGATGGGTTGGATTTAACCAATCCGATGACGGTTACGCCAACATCGAGAACCGCTGGCAGTATCGTGCAAACGATTAGCGGCGATGGTGAGACGACAACAACCGTCACAAGGACATGAACAGCTTAAGCGTTGCCACAGGCGGCGCGTTACCTTGTCTCACATCGCAATCCCTAGCAGTAAAGGGCATGATAGGTTCTTGCAACGATGGGGCAGGTGGCAGGAAGCGCAGAGGAAAGGAATACACTGAGGCGAACAGACGCTATTGGGAAGCACTTAAAGACCGAAAGAGGGTGTTAGAGGCTATCCAGGGTGTCGGTCAGGAGCGTATCGAGAACTCCGGCGAAGTTTATCTTGTGCCGACCTTGAGTAAACCGTACTACGCGCCAACGGTAGATGATAAGGCGGAAGCAAAGGCGAATATTCAGCACCATGCGATGCTGCAGAAACTTTACCTAGAAGAGCAGGCGAAACTCGAAGAAGAGTTAGCCATATTCTTGATGATGGTGGAATAGATGCTTATTCAGAGATATAGCAAAGGCGGCAAAGTAGCAATCGGTGACGTTATTGTTGACAAAACCAACCGCAAGATAAAAGGCGGACAGGTTATGCGGCAAACTGTTGTTAAAGGAAATTTACACCCGAATCCGTTGGATATTTCAGCGGGCAATTGGTCCGCCTTTTACGGTGCGCTCATCACAGATTACCGGACTGCGACCTTCCCCGTAGCGACGAGTGACACTTGGGGTGATTACGGGGTAATCACCACAGCATTTACTTCAAATCCAGACCTTAATGACGGTTACAAGCATGTGGTTGTAGACGTGCGTCTGTCTGGCGTGGCAGGAACCACGATAGGCGTGGATATCAAATGCGATGGCGGGCCGGGTGAAGAAACGGTGAAAAACATCGAAGTGGTGATTTTGACGACCGAACCCCAATGGGTTCGAGTAGATTACAAGGTATCTGCGGCGAGCCCGGCCTGGGGACCAGGACTTTATATTTGGCGAAATACTGGTATGGATGCGGCGACGGTTTATATTGATGAAGTTGTGGTGACGTATATCAAATGAATTTAGAAACCATCACAAAAGAAGAGGCGGAAATCCTGGCAAACGAAGCGTCACAAATGCTGTCGTCAAGGATTTTCAAGATGACTGAAGAAGGACTCAAGAAGAAATGGCTTGATGATCTCGCGGTGCTAGCCGGCGATGCTGCAGAGTGTCAGAAGGTGGCAATGATGGTCTCCGATTTCGAGCAGTTAAAGGCAGAGATTGAGTCGCTAACTTGGGTCAAAGTAGATGCAGCCAATTGATTACGAATTTATTGCTAAACAAGCGCCATTGCCGTGAGGCAACGGCATAAACCAACCAACTAACGCCGTGAGGCGTAAGGATAACAAACAATGAATGAAGCCACCCAGACGGGCGCAGAATCCATTGAGGCGCGAATTGCTGCCGCATTGGACGACAACAACGAAACGCCGATGAACCCGCAAGAACCATCAGAGGCAGAGGAAAAACAGCCGATAGATGAAAAAGCGGGGGAAGGCTCTGAGGAGCCTGAGCAGCCTGAAGATACCGAATCGAAAGAAGAGGAATCGGAAGGAGAAGAGACTTCGGAACCCGAAGACGCTGTTGAAGAGTATGAGCTAGACGCGGGCGGACTTGCGGAAATCTTGGGCATTGAAGGTGAACACGTCAACGTCGATGACGATGGACAAATCACATTCAGGACTAAGATTGACGGTGAGGTAAGTCAAGCGAAACTGGCGGATCTTGTCAAAAGCTATCAGTTAGAAGGGCATCTCAACAAGAAGTCGATGAGTCTGGCAGAAGAGCGAAAAGCCTTTGAGGCTGAAGCGCAAAGCCAGAAACAGGCATTGATGGATCGGTTGGAAATTGCTGACCACATGACCCAGGCCGCAGAGAAAAGTCTGTTGCAGGAATATGAGGCCGTCAAGTGGGATGAATTGAAGGAAAACGATCCTGGTCGATATGCAGCAATGCAACAAGACTTTGGGATGCGTTACCAGCAAATCCAGCAGATCAAGGGAGGCGCGGCAGAAATAGCGCAACAAGCACAGCAAGAACGATTACAACAGGAGCAAGCGCAACGAAATAAGCTCTATCAAGAGCAGAATGAATTGCTACTTGCTGCTAACCCGTCATGGAACAACCCTGAAATCAGGCAAGCCGAGACGGAAAAAATCGTTGAATACGCTAAGTCGGTTGGTTTCACCGATGATGAGGTGGTTAACGTGCTCGATGCGCGAGTAGTGCGCATTCTTCTTGACGCAGTAAAGGCCAAAGATACTCAATCGAAGGTTGAAGTGGTCAAGAAGAAGGTAAAGAGAGTCCCCAAAATTATGCGCCCAGGTTCGCAAGCCAATAAACAGGCACAGTCTCAACGCAACACCGAAAAGAAACTGACGAAACTTCGAAAGTCAGGTGATGACGGCGCGTTGACTGATGTTCTGTGGGATCGCATTAGCGTGTAACTGATAGATAACGCCGTGAGGCGTAAGGAGCAAAACGATGGCACAGGCAACAGGTACTTTTTCATCTTATGATGGCGTAGGCAATCGAGAGGATTTGAGCGACATCATTTACGATGTCAGCCCGTCTGAAACCCCTTTCTTGTCGGCAATCAAGAAGGTCAAGGCAAAAGGGGTTTACCACGAATGGCAGAAAGACGCGCTTGCGGCGGCTGCCGACAACAAGCACATTGAAGGTGATGACGCTTCCCCGACGGCTCCGAGTGCAAGTACCCGTCTCGGTAATTATTGCCAAATCATGAAGAAGCATGTTGTGGTCTCCGGCACCCAGGAAGCAGTCGACAAGGCAGGTCGCAAGTCCGAGGTCGTATATCAGACCAAGAAGCGAATGAAAGAAATCAAGCTTGATCTCGAAAAGGCGATGATCGGGATTGCAGCTGTCGGTAACGCGCGTGTCGCGGGTAATGACACGACCGCAAGGGAGATGGGATCTATCGAAACATACATCCTGAGCAACACCAGTCTAGGCGCGACTGGTGCGGTGTCATCCGGTGACGGTACTGACTTGCTGACTGGCGGCACTGACCGAGATTTCGCTGAGGCGCAGCTAACCAGCGTATTGCAGTCCTGCTACGACAACGGCGGCAACCCCAAACAGTTGTTCGTGTCGTCGACCAACAAGGGTGTGGTTTCCGGTTTTACTGGTGGCGGCACCCATTACGTGGACAAGGACGATAAGAAGCTGGTCAATAGTGTTGATGTGTACGTCGGCGACTTCCACACGCTGACGGTGCAACCGTCACGCCAACTGGTTGGTGATAACGTCCTGGCTATCGATCCCGAGTACGTGGCTGTCGCCACCCTGCGCGGGCTGGCGATGTATGATCTCGCGAAGACGGGCGATACCATCCGAAAGGAAATGGTCATGGAAGCCACATTGGAAGTTTGCAACGAAGCGGCTCACGGCCTGATCGCTGATACCAACGGCTAATTGATCTCATTCTCCGCCATTTAACCGCCCTCCGGGGCGGTATTTTTTGGGACAAAATATGCTCACGAAAAAATCAATGAAAGACCTACCAGACGACCAGGTGCAGAAGATCGCGAAAGATAAGTTCGGGATAGATATTGCCGACAAGGATAAGGCGGAACTAATTGAAGACGTTTATGCAGAACAAAAGCGCAGGGCAGAAAGCAGGACAAGGCGGGTGCAGATTGAAGCACCAGAGCCGGTAGAAGACGGGGTAAGCGTTATTGTAATGCGGAAAATTTTTGTTGCGGCGACCGGGGCGGCAAGAGATGCAGGGTTAGACACGATGCCGGTTGAGCCGTCAGACAAGCCGGTTTTAATCTCTCGTGACGAGGCGCGAAAACTTCAGGACTCTGGAGCAATCAAGGTAAGCTTATGAGTGTTAAGGAAACGCTTCATTACGACCAGTTGAGTGACGTTGTTACAGTACACCGCCAACAGGATGTTGATCCTATTCTACAATCAGTTAGAGAGCACAAGGATCGAGGGGCTGATCGCAAAGCCAGTGAGAGCATGGGGTACTTTGTCGGCACAATCCCGGCGGTGATTGTTGAGGAATACTGTAAACAGGAAGGAATTACTTATCACGAGTTTTGCGAAGACTCTTCGCATGTCAGGAGGATATTAAGTGATCCTGATTACAAGAAGTTCCGTATATGGGAAGGTAGATTGTGATTGACTCATATTCTGCATTGCAAACAGCGCTGAATAGCTGGGCTATGCTCAGTGAATCGGCAGCAGATTTGCAAACGTTTATCGGCTTGGCTGAAGCAAAGTTCAAGCGGATGATTCGCCATCGTGAGATGGAGAACGAGACTAATCTAGCAGTAAGTTCAATGACGACCGCGTTGCCATCAGGCTTCATATCGGTGCGTTACATATACCTTGATACAGATCCTAAAAAACCGCTGCAATATGTCTCTCGTGGACAGTTTTTCGATTCCTGGGCAGGGTCATCCGGTGGCGAACCGGATGTGTATTCAATATCAGGGAGTAACATTATTGTCGGTCCAGGCCCTGATAGCGCATATACGGTTAAGCTAGGGTATCTCGAATGGATATCCTTGTCGGATTCAATCACATCAAACTGGTTGCTTGCCAGTTACCCAGACGTCTATTTACAGGCGTCATTGGCAGAGTTGTATCGCTACAACGCTGATCCAGAGAAAGCGGCATACTATGACGCAATGGTGTCGCAGGCGATCGATCAGCTGAACGATGGAAATGCAGAGGATGAGGCCGGCGAGGCGCCTTTGATGATTCGATCGGAGTTTCTAGGCTCATGAGACTGGAGTTTGGCGAGTGGTTGCCGGATTTACCGGATTACGAAAACCCGGGGTCATTGACGGCGACCAATTGCATTCCTGAAGGCCAGAGTTACAGTTACGCGGCTGATCAATCATCTTTCACTGGTGCGTTGTCTGAGTATTGCAGGGGAGCGATTAGTTGTATTACCAGTGACAACGCGGTGTTTACGCTAGCTGGCGACAGGTCGGCGCTTTATTTGCTTGAGTCTGGCATGTGGACCAATGTAAGCAATCCAGAGGTCAACTATACGTTAGCGGACACCAGGCACTGGGAGTTCATCCAATATGGAGATGCAGTTATCGGCGCTGGACGCCTCTACGGAAAGATGCAATACATGCAGCTTGGCGTACACAGCCAATTTTCTTCGCTGTCTGGCGGACCTAATGCGGAAGCAGCAGCGGTTATTGGGGATTTTCTTGTTGTTGGGTCGACTAAAGACGCAACAGATGGCGTGGTGAGAAACCGCGTTAGGTGGCCAGGTATCGGCACTTATGATTCATGGGATGTGTCCGCAGCAACACAAGCAGACTATCAGGATCTCCCGATCGAATACGGACCAGTAAAAAAGATTGTAGGCGGCGAAGTCGGGTACATTTTTCAGGAGCGTGCGATTACGCGCATGTCCTATGTCGGGAGTCCAACTGTTTTTCAATTCGACACTGTGGAACCGAGACGCGGGGCAATTAACGCGCGATCGGTTGTCCAGGTTGGCGGTCTTGTCTATTACCTTTCACATAACGGCTTTAATGTATTTGACGGTGTTTCTTCAAAGTCTATCGGCGATGATCGTGTCAATAATACTTTCACTGCAGCAGTCAACAACAGCTACATTCACCGTGTTGAAGGGAAGGCGCACCCAACAAAAAAACTGATTTATTGGTGCTACCCGACACTCGCTAGTAGTGACGGAACGCCTGACAGGATTCTCGTTTACAACTACTCCGACGAGGCAAAAGTACGCTGGACAGAAATACAAACAGAAGTAGAAGCGTTATGGGATGGTGTTTCACAGCCGCTTACGCTCGATGAGCTCGACACTATCAATACCAGTTTGGATAACTTGACAGAATCGCTTGATTCTCGTTTCTACCTTGGCGAGGGATATTTTCTTGGTTCATTCAACACGAGCCACCAAGGGGCAAAATTCACTGGACCAGCATTGACCGCGACGATTGAGACACGAGAGACGGCTATACCGAACAATCGGCGTTATATCATAACGAGAATGCGCCCGGTGGTAGAGAACGCGACGACAGCGACGATGGAGATAGGATCTAGAAACAAGCTTGACGAAACCGTGTCCTGGTCCGGCAGCATTAGTGAGCAGTCAAATGGAAGTTATCCAACCCGCACCAATGCGCGGTATGTCAGAGCGAAAGTAACGCTGACCGGTGAGTTTACGAATGCCTTCGGTGTGGATGTCGATGAAATGCGTCAAGGCGGCAGTCGTTGACTAAGCGAGTTTCAAACAATCCAAGTAGCAGGGAGTTGTCGTTAGCCACGAATCAGCTACTTGAGGGGAAGGTAAATAGTACAGGAAACTTCACGCTCGATACGGGTACGTCAACGAGTGTTGCAGAAAAACGTGTTGGCGTTACTTCAGTGATTCTTTTTATGCCGCTATCGAGTTCAGCGGCGAGTGATATTTATTCCTTGTTTGTGAGCAGCCAAACCGACGGTGTGGGCTTCGTTGTCACACATGCAACAGGCGGTGCAGACCGCGATTATCGATACGTCATATTGGGGTGATATATGGGACTGTTAAGCGGACTTTTTGATTCTACAACTAAAGTAGACAATCGGCCTTGGAAGCCATCCGTACCTTACATTACCAAAGGATTAGCGAGGGCGGATAACGCGTTCAAGAATTTCAGGCCACAAGCGTTTGATGGTAATTGGATAGTTGATCGATCAGGCCGCACGCAAAAAGCACTGAACCTCACGGCTCAGAGAGCATTGCAGGGCTCACCCTTCATCAACAAAGCAGGAAACCAACTAACCAAGACGTTTAATGGGGCCTATTTGGGAGGTCCTGATTATTCCGGACGCGCGTCGAGTTCAGGATATTACAACCCAAACACTCAAACGGCAGGCTTTAACCGTGTGTTTAACAAAATGGATGCCACGCCGAATTACGAAGGGGCAGCAAAACAGACTGGTTATTACGACGCCGCCCAAGGCATGAAAAATCTTGATCCGTATTTTGATCAAGCTCGCAAATCCATTGATTCGCAATTTGCTGGCTCTGGTCGCTACGGAAGCGGGCTTCATAAAGCAGCGCTTGGTGAGGAGTTCGGGCAAATAGCATCTGATTTTGCCAATCAAGAGCGTGATCGGCAATTTGGGCTTTTGAATAATGAGCGTGATCGACAGGCAGCAACCTATAACACGTTTGGTGGACTGGCAGAAAACCTGGCAACCGGCGAACGCGATCGTCAGTTTGATGTGTTTGGAGATGAGCGCAATCGACAAGCCGATGTGTTTTCGAATGAGCGCAACAATATGTTGCGAGGCTTAGGATTTGCGCCAGGCATCGCAAATCAGGATTACACAGACCTGAACGCATTGAGAATGGCAGGCAATCAACAGGATCTGTGGAAGCAGGCCAGACTAGACGCGCAAAGGGCAAAATGGGACTTCAATCAAAACAAATACGGTAACGCAGTGAGTGACTATATTGCGCGACTTAGCGGCTCTGTCCCGGCTGGTGCTGGCACCTCGTCAACGACTAACCAAATGAGCCCTTTTAACACTATTTTGGGGATTGGGTCACTTGCAACAGGTGTTTTTGATGGTTTAGGGCTAGGTGCTTCCGCCAACAGTGGCGGCAATAACTTCTTGTGGGTCTAAAAAAATGATTTCTGAAGGCTTCGAGCGTTTCTTCAACAGCCCTTACACCCAACTTGGGGCAGGGTTGTTGTCTGATCCAAAGGCAAATTACTCTGATGTCATGTCGACAGTTCAGCGAGGACTTCTTGCCAAGCGAAAAGCGAAACTTGAAGAGGAGATGGCGCTTCAATCGGCGGCGAAGTATCGGCAGGAACAGGCTGACAGGGCACGAGCAGAAGCGGCCAGGCGTCAACAGGCGGGGCTGTTGGCCATGCCGAATGGTGAAGGACCACCGGACCCGCAGCGCATGCAGCAAATGGAGAATATTGGCCTACTACAGCCTGGGCTAATGCAGGAGATGCTAAAGCAGCGGTTCGCGCCGAAGCCGCCAGAATTAACAACGTCCCAGAAAGATTATCTCTATGGACAGCAAAATCCAGCGTTTAACGAATGGAAATTGAACAATAACCGATCACTAGCGCCACAAATCAAAAACGCTCCTGTATTTAGTAGCGGAAAGGGCGAAGAGAAACTATCGGAGGCTATTGGTAAAAACATTGAAGCGAGGGTGGGCGAGTACAGGGACGATGCGAAGGCAGCACGTCAACTGAAAAACGGCTTAATTCGATTCCAGTCCGCTATGGCAGGTATTGGTGATACGGGGCCAAGCGCGGCGCAAGCAAAAACCATCAGGGAATTTTTCGGTAGGTTCGGATATCCGATTGATGATGATGCACTAGCAGATGCGCAGAAACTCGATCAGTCCACAAAAATGATGGTGGCGGAACAATTGCGCATGAATAAAGGGCCGCAAACAGACTTCGATGCGAAATTTACTATGGAATACATGCCCGGGCTTGCTACCGTAACGGAAGCAAACCGTGAAGCGGTCCGCTACCTGAGTTCGGTGACTCGCCTTAAGCAGTTGTTTGGCAGCAAAGCAAATATGACATACGACCAAGCAGATTTCCGAAGCATGAATAGCTATCTGACAGACTTGGACAATAAATATTATGAAACCCCGGCGGTTTTGCAGTCAAGTGGTGGTTCATGGGTGACGTTCGAAGAGTTTTACAAGGATGCTAAGAAAGACAGGTTGAGTGATGATGAAATACTCGACGAATGGATATCTGAAGCTGCAAACGCGAGGGTGAATTAATGTCCAGGCTCGAAAAGATTGCTGAGGGCAAAGCAACGGATGAATCGACGTTACCGAGCCAGCCATCGCGTATTGACAAAATCGTGGCCAATGAATCAAGGCGGAACGAATCACCATATGATGCGAGCAGAAGGCAGTATGCTGGCATTGAGGAGCCGTCTTTACTGGCAAAAATTGGTCGAGGAGCGGTCGACGTTACTGATGGTATCCAGCAGATTTATTATGACCTGACTGACCCGAAAAAGGCGCGCGAATTCCAGCGAGCTAAGGACGCGGAACTGGGCATTTATGAAGCTGGAGCAGGAGAAGGGTTTGATGGTGGTCGCCTGCTTGGACAGATAGGAGGCACCGCCCCGGCGATGCTTATTCCAGGCGCTAACGCTGGCCTACTTTCCCGCACACTCAGCGGCGCAGCACAGGGGGCAGCAGCAGGCGGATTACTCTACACAAAAGAGGACGAAAGCCGTTTAGGCAACGCGCAGGCTGGGCTGTTGGGTGGCGCGGCTGCCCCGCTTGCGATTCATGGGCTAGGAAAGGCCGCTGGTGGCATAGCATCAGCTGCGAAGAGGGCAAAAGGTTCGTTGAGCGCCGTGGTTGATAAAATAGGAATTCAGCGTCATGTGGCAGAAGCACTAGACGATATTGGGGTAAATTTTGCAGCGCTCGGCGAAGGTATGCGTCAGAAAGTGATGCAAGAGGCACAAGCGCAGTTACGCACGAATGGTGTGTTAAACCCGGAAGCGATCGCCAGAAAAACCATGCTTGAAGAGATGGGGTTTGTTGGTGATGCCGCCCCAATGATAGGGCAAGTCACGCGCAATCCGACGGCCTGGCAAACGGAGCGAAATCTAGCGAAACTGGACGAGGGTTATCCTATTGTCGGTCGTCTGCAACATCAGGATGCGCAGTTTGCGAGACTAAAAGATAAGGTAATTGGAGATATTCCAGAGGTCGATAGGATCGAGGAAGGCCAGTTGGTTATTGATGCAATAAAAGGGCGCTGGAAAACGCGACAGGATGCTGTTGGGGCGCTTTATAAGGAGGTTCGAGACACGGTTGGTGATCGACCGGGAATTGTAGTCGATAACTTGCTGGATAAGCTGGACGGTGAATCGGTTAATGCGACAGCCAGCAATATAGTCAATTCTGTGCGTGGTCGACTTGGGCAAATCGGTTATGACGATGCCGGTAATTTGACAGTATCCCAGGCTGAGGAATTGCGAAAATTTATCGGCGGCTTGGCCGACGGAAACGATCCGAACCTGCAGCGTCTGAAGCGTGAATTTATCGATATGCTTGATGATGACGTGATCGATAGCACAGGGCAGGACTCGTTCAAGGCGGCCAGGTCGGCGGCACGTCAGCGTTTTCAGGAATTCTCGACCAAGTTGGTAAAAAGTATTGTTGAAAACAAGACTGAACCGCAGCGGATTATTTCGGCTATTCGATCGGCAAGTCCGCAGAGCCTGGAAAACCTCAAATTCAATTTGATGGATACTCCAGACGGGAAAGTCGCCTGGGATCGCATCAAGAAGCAGGTGATCACCGATTTATGGGATAAGGCACAGCCAGACGGCGAGGTTGGCGAATTCGTTGGGTCGACGTTCAGAAAGAATATGAAGGCATTTGAAAATTCGCGCCTGAAAATCCTTTTTGAGCCTGAAGAATTAAGCCAACTCACCCGCACAGCAGAAGCCGGCATAACCATGACGCGAACACCAGCGTATTCGGCAGTCAACTGGTCGAATACCGCGCCAGCCGCCTATAATCTGTTGCAAAAGACAGGCGGTATACCGGTTATAGGAGACATGCTACAGAAAGCCGGAGAAACCGGCATGCAGCGGGCAGCAGTGCAAGAGGCACTGTCAGGAAGTACCGTAAATCCTGCCATGCTTAAGGCATACAGCGATCAGGTGTCTAAGGGGCTATTGTCTCACCCTGTTTCACGTTTATTGCAAAAGCCAGCGCCTGCAGCAATGGGATTGCTTGCGCCAAATCTGTTCAATTAACGCGGCTTGAATAAAAATGTTTTTACCTTTCCTTTAGGCAAAATCCTGCTTATAAGAGCCTTTATCGGCCAAACAATAAGCAGATAAAACGCTAACCAACCGATCGGCAACAAAAACGCTTCCATTACTACTCCTCATTGTCTGGAGATAAAGATCAATGTCTGATATTAACACCTGGTCGACAAACCCTGATAGCAATAACGCTGCAAGCCCGAATGGTTTTCCCGAGGGCATGGCACCGTCTGGTGTTAATAATTCGGCGCGAGAGGTAATGGCGCAAGTCAGATCGTTCCACGACAAGCAGAACGGCTACGATGGAGTAACCGCACTGCGGTCTGCTACCCCGGTTGATGGAGACACGTATTGGCTCAATTATCACACCACTGAAGGCGATGGTGGTGGAGGCAGGTTCCGGGCTTATGCCGGCGAGGCCGTGGGTACATACACTGACGACGATGGAGTTACCATAGTCCCAACAGGGGGTGACGGTTCAGCTGCATGGGTACGAGATATCTCTGACTGGGATAACGCCGTAAATGTCCGCTGGTGGGGTGCAAGAGGCGATGGCGGCGTGACGATTAATACAACAAAAATCAGAAACGCTCTCAGTTATGCTGGGGCAAATAATATTTTTAATGTATTTATACCAGCAGACGAGAGTTACTATGAAGTAGACGATTATCTATTATTACCACAAGGGGTGACTCTGCGTGGCGCAGGACCAAAGTCTTCCTGGATAAAGAACACCAATGATGGATCAGTAAATTACTTTTCCAGTTGCGCTATTTTTGTTGGGAATTATTTTGGGTGGGGTGCCGCCTCTGGCGCACTGCATGAAGTATCGTATGATGTAGATGACGCGTCAATCAGTTCCCGCACACTCGCATTTAAAACTGCGACCGATAGCGAGAACTTTTCAGTAGATGACCTCGTTGCCGTTGTCGACGGAGCGAAGGGTATAGTTGGAGGTGTGACTTATGACGTAAAAGCCATGCTTTGCCAAGTCCGATCTGTAGATACGAGCGGTGGCACAATTACCCTGTATGAAAGTTTGACTGATGATTACGCGTCAAGTGGTGGCATCAATGTAAAGGTATATCGACTGAATACCGGTGCTCTTTCTGGTGAAACTGTAGATTCCAACAAATGCTTTGCCATGATTGGCGGTGGAGTAGAGGACCTTAAAATCGAGACCGAAAATCGATTCAATCCACAAGTCATTCATCAAAGTTCGTATCGTTCTCGTTTCAAAAACTTACACCTTATCGGTGGCACACCTCTCGCTATTAACCCTGCCGGATATAACGAATACGATGATATTTATATCGAATATGGTAAGGCAGCGATTGAGCTAGCATATTGGTCAAACAATAATAGGTTCCGAAACATTCGTACTCGTCGTTGTCGAGATGGACAATCAGGTCACGGAAACTTTGGCATACAGGCGAATTGGGATGGTGGCCAGGATAACGAGTTTATTGATTGTGTGGTAGATGAATGGTCTACCGTAGGTGTAGTTGGGGTGTCAATGCTGATAGCAAAACGCCGAACGATAGTACGCGGTGGAAGTTTCACAAATAACGGGTTATATGCACCAGCGATATCTATCTCTGAAGATTTTGGAGACGCGTCTACGGTAGATGGCGTGACGGTGCCTCATGCAGAAGGCCCGGGTATATCTTGTTATGCCGCAGATTGTAAGATCACCAACAACCGAGTAATTAGCGTAAATGATCTTTATCAGGCGTATTACATTCGCTCTACGGCTAATCGCACAATGGTCGCTAACAATTATGTCGGGAATGAAAACGATGATCCTTCAACGACGTTGTCGAGGCGGATATGGGAGGAAACCCCGAATAGTAAGAGTTTAATAAAGGACAATATTAGCAATAAGTTTCAAGCAGGACACTACGAGGCGGCGTACCAAGAACACACTGGGACTACCTCGTTAACTGAAATCTACAGCATGACGATTGAGGCGAACAGCGTTTCCGTCAAGGATGCTTTTAAGGTCCGTGTTGCTGGCAGTATTCCACCGACCGCTACATCAGGGACTAAGGATGTTTATGTCAAGATAGGAAGTACCATAATCGGGAAAATCAATGCCGGAACCATCACTGGTGGTCAATATTGGGATATTGAGGTTGATCTAATCTCATATATAGGTAATGGATATGAGTGCATCGCGACTGAATGCTTGAACGGGGTATTTTCTCGAACTCATTTGAGGGCCACATCTATGTTTAACGCTGATGACACAATCACCGTAGAAACGCAATTGTCAGATGCCACAGATGGAATAGCATTCACACTGTTTACAGTACGTCCATTAGTGTTAGAAACTTCAAGCTAATCAGCTGATCGGCAACCCCGACAAGCGTAGAGCGTTTTCCCGTTGTATCGCTGGTGGTCCTTATATTGAAGCCTGCGATGACGCTGGAGAAGGTAACAATTTAATTGAGAGCAGAACTTCTTGAGATTAAAGAAAGGGCAGAAGTAGTGCCGTCGTTATGCGCTAACATCATCAAGCCCCTGGTCCTGTTTCATTTGGTCTTTCCAATCTTTACTGTAGTAAGTATCTTCCAGCTGCATAGCTTTATCTATTGCATCTCGTAGTTTTGATTCAATTTTAGCTTGTTCCAGCGCTTCGCGAATCACATTCAGGTGGTCTGCTGCAACGTCATAAATGTCAAATTCTGTTCCCATTATTACTATGTCCTATTTGGTTGCGTCGACGCCGTTCGTCTCTCAGTTCCTTCAATGTGGTCTGCTGTAACGTCGTTAATCCCATTTCAACGCGCCACCAGTCTGATACTCGGTAACGCGGCTCTCGAAGAAATTCTTCTCCTTTCTCGTCAG
>JANTGD010000007.1 GCA_024763135.1 Thiotrichales bacterium
TTCAACGCTTTAACCATCAGCGATCTCGGGAGCGCTTTGAACCTGAGTAACGGCGAAAGAGCGTTTCCAAGCGTGCATAGAGATCCGTCCAGGTCAACGCAGCTGCTATTTCTCTGGAATGCTCACTCATGGCGCCCAGGCCGTCGGATTGCCTCACAAGCGTACACACGGCATCGATAAAACCGTCGCTGTCTGCAAGTGGGACCAAACAGCCATTCCGACCTGCCTGTACATGCTCCTTGGCTGCCGCATAGTCGAACGCGACAATCGGCAAACCGCTGGCCATGGCTTCTAGAATCACATTCCCAAAGGTTTCGGTCAACGATGGAAAAACAAACAAGTCGGAGGACGCATAGTGCACGGCCAGATCCTCGCCACGTCGGGCACCGGCAAACAGGATGTCCGGATGCTCTTTGCGCAGGCGCGTCACCTCCGGCCCATCGCCTACCAATAGCAGTTTAATACGTTTATCTATACGCTGCGCAGCTCGGTAAGCGTCCACCAGCAGCCCCAAGTTTTTCTCCGCTGCAATCCGGCCAACGTAGCTGATCACCCGTGTCTGATCATCGGCACCCCATTGCACCCGGAGCGCTTGGCTGCGGCGTAACGGTGAAAACTGAGTAGTATCCACACCCCGGGAAAACACCTCAATCCGCGCATAGCCCAACGATTCTAAGTGCTCTGCCAGCGTATTCGTCGGCACCAAAGTCATTTCACACTTCGCATGAAAAGCCTTGAGATACTGTTCGACCCAGGGTTTGAACAGTCCCAGCCCGTACGCTTGCGAGTATTCGTCGAAATTGGTGTGATAGCCAGAAATCACTGGGATTCCCAGGTCATGCGCAGCCCGGAGTGCGGCCCAGCCCAACAGTCCTTCGGTTGCCACATAACAAGCATCAGGGCGAAATTCCGATAGCGCTTTTTTGATCGCCTTACGACCAGCGACTCCAATCCGCAGATCCCGGTACAGTGGTATCGCGAGCCCGGGCACGACAACTTCATCCAGGCGCGCGAGGTGCTGTTCCTGATCCGTCTCCCGTTGCGAGGGACGAATGACTTGGACGCTATGCCCGCGTGCACGCATGCCCGCCACCAAATGTGCAAGCGTATTGGCCACGCCATTGATCTCCGGAGGATAGGTTTCGGTAACAAAGCTCAAATGCATGGCGGTAGCAGGCGGCTCGGGTCCCAGAACCTGGTCAACTGCGGCGTCCACCTCCCCTGTCGCGGCGCTTGCCCTGTTGTGAGCGAACCCGACCGGCTGCATGCCATCGCAGTCGCTGGCACTCAACGCGAGGTCTGCGACGCCTAAATCGAGCCAGCTGTTCATGCATCGTTCACCGGTAACATTCCTGGCATGATAGAGAGGGAGCATGACAATAACGTTACGCTTTCGTGAACTTTTTGTGACCCACAAAAAAAGCTGGATATCCCTCAATATCCAGCTTTTTTTTCAACATCGATGGTTATCCATTCAGTGCAATATGCTCCTGAACTGCCTGTACACCGCCGTTTTTCCGCCGATTGCTCCCTGCCTTACATGCACCTACGGTTTTTTTAAAAACCGGTTCTCTGACACGCAGCAATAAGCTTATTCCGGACCAATCGCCGGCATCGCGCCATCCCAGCGTTGCGTCCAAAACCGGCCGGCATGCAGAAAATAGACCCAATCATCCACGATTAAGCTGCGATCATAAACCTCTGTACCGATTTGCCAATACTCTGCCTCACTACCTGCATCACGGGAGGCGACGATCAACGGTGGCAGGTTTAGAATTTTGCGTGCTTGAGTGTCAATCTCGTAGCGGTACAGCCCGGTGTGCGTATAGTCAAACCCATCCCAGGGTGCACCGGTTGCGTAGGGGCTTGGTGTATCGTGCAGCGCTACAGGCAGCGCGACACGCAGTACCTCATTGACGCGCAGCGTGGTCATCGCATGATGCGCATACAGTGCCGCTGAAGAAGTACCACGCTTGCCAATGACGCGACGATCCACCTCCTTCGGGTGCTGCGGATCGGCAATATCGATCAGCGCCAACTTGAGCCCTTGATACCAAGCGCCACGCCCATCGCCCCAGCCGTCCGCTGCTGCGGGAATCGCCTCTTTACCAATCCCAAGCAGCAGCTGCTCGCTGACCGGGTGCAGGTAATCTGCATAGCCACTCATTTCGAGCTCGCCCGCCACCAAGGGATCGTGCGGATTACTCAGGTCCAGTACATACAGCGGGTCGGTAACGCGGAAGGTAATCAGGTAAGCCCTATCCCCAATGTAGCGACTTGCGTAGAGTCGCTCTCCCGGCTTACCGATGGGCGTGGGGCGTGTTGCATTGGGCAGCTGTGCGATCAGCTCGAGTGCCGTACGGTCGGGGGCCTCGCGCAGAATGCTCAAACGCACGGGGGATTCATCGGTGGTGCCTGGAGACGTTGAAACCGTAGGAGTGAGCGTATCGATTGGATGTTGCGCATCGGAGACAGGTGCCTCCACCGAACCAGCCCCGTCGACCGCAACCCCGCTTGCAGTGGAGCTCGCCACAGCCCACGTCTGCGGCTCCACAAATGTGAGGACTCGTAAGTCACCCCCGGCCGATTCATTGAAACGGAAAGACTTGCGATCCTGTTCCCAGCCCAAGTGTCCTTCGATTTCGGCGGACCCGCGATAACTCAGGCTCGCACCGTCAAATGCAAATTTGTGAATATCCGTTGTTACACTGGATGAATAGTGGGCTGTATTTCCGGTCCAGGCATAGTGCGAGCGGGTACTGGCCAGATACAGCGCCTGTTGCGAGGCATACAGGGCTTCGCTCGTACCCACGTAACAGCGGCTGTGTAGCTGAGGCGTGGGACTGCGCAAGTCCATCGAGACCAATGTAATGACATCGGCACCCGGTGTGGCTTCGGCCTGATTCAAATAACACTGGCCTGCTTGCACTAATGGCCCCTTCGAGGCCCCATTGAGCGAGTAACCGGGCAGCACATCGCGCTCTGTCAATGCAGCGAGTCGCTGCGCGTTCTGGGTGATCTGTACCTGCGTAGCGGGATTAGGGATCAACTCCGAAACACTGGGATAGGTGCGCAATACCAAGTAGAGCCGAGTATCGACTCTGCGGCTGGCAACCAAACTTCCTTCAAACGTATAACTTGCTTTCAGCTCAGGCTGTGCCGGCTGCTGAACATCAAACAGATCGACGCGGGTTTTCTGCGCGCTGAAATACCCCGGATTATACCAATGCCCCCACACCGAGGCGCCCGTCGTAGCGACCGACACTAACTGCTGTGGCAAATCAAGTAAATACAGGCCGCGCAATGCTGTGCCATCATCGGGTCGCTGGATCCTCGCCAGCTCGGACACGCCCTGACCATTGGCCGCAAGCTGCAAGATACGGATCGCCTCAGACGACCGCTCTGACGCTGAAACGGGTGTGCTCGCTGGTAGCTCTGGCAGTGGCATCACACCACCACCTTGCTCCCCTGAGTCGATGCTATACACAATACCGCGCTGTCCATCCAGCTTGAGCAAATCTGCCTCATCGACCCCTGCTTCCTGGAGGTTTGTCGTAGAAAACGTCTGCGCTGCAGCGTCGGACACTGCGCCTGCCTCCACTGGGGCCGCGACAGCCTCGGTATTGCCCACCTGCGTCGAGGCAGAGTCGGTCAATGCGCGACGCATGTAGGTCAGCAGGCGTTCCGTCGTCGCTTGCTCCAGGCGCCCACTGGTTTGAGGCGCTGCTTGGGATTGCTCCGCCTTCCCCGTGCAACCAGAGAATGCCATCGAAATCATCACCCATACCACCACAGCCCAACGATTCATTAAAAGCCTCCGGCAATTCTTGGGGCATAGAACCCATATTCGATCACATCGTCTTGTCGCCACCCGCGCAAACAGCAAATCCCCGGACCTAAAGGGTTTATTAGAATTTTCATATATACGATCATATTATAGGCCTATAAACTCAATTGATTACTGATAGGAGCGATGACATGGCGATCTTTAAGCAACTCTTCGATGACCAAGGTACCTCGACGCTGACTTATATTCTGGCGGATGCTGATACGCGCGATGCGATCATCATTGACCCAGTACTCGAACAAAATGAACGTGACCTCAAAGTCCTCGAATCACTGGATGTCACATTACGATATATCGTTGAAACGCATGTACATGCCGATCACATTACTGGCGCGCCGGGTTTGAAAGCAGCCACCCATGCGCAATTCGTTGCAGGCCGGGGTACCGGGCTGTCCTGCTCCGACCGCATGCTCGACGAAGGTGACAGCTTGATTTTCGGAAACGAAGTCCTACACGCCATTGCCACCCCTGGACATACGAACGGCTGCATGAGTTATCGCTGGCGCGACCGCTTGTTCACAGGCGATGCCTTATTAATTGAAGCCTGCGGGAGAACTGATTTTCAGGAAGGCGACCCGGGTATGTTGTATGACAGCATCCAAAAACTACTGGGCTATCCGGATGAGTATCTCGTGTATCCTGGCCATGACTATGCTGAACGCAGGGTCAGCAGCATCGGGCAGGAGCGTTTGCGCAATCCGTACCTTACCGGCAATAATCGGCAGGCTTTTATTGACAAAATGCAAAATCTCGACCTGCCAAAACCTCGCCGCATTGACATCGCCGTGCCCGCCAATCAGCGCTGCGGCAAAGCGGCTTAATATCGTAAAATCAGACCATTAACCTATAAATTGAAGTCATCGGATGAAATTGTATCTTCATCCGATGATGACTACGCCTAACATAAAACCGACCGTTCAGTCAGCCAATTCCCTACCAAATCAATTGGGAAGTGTAATAAGATGTCAAAGTTCCTCGATTAACTGGAGGAACCATTAACTGACACCACCAAAGTGGACTTGGGGACATGAATAGTAATCGTTCGAATGGCAGCTTGGCCGGACGCCATGCCCTGAGACGAAATGCCGTGTGATTGCACAGCGTCGGTGATGACTCTCGTTTCTCCCAAACTGCAGCGCCAACGGTCGATTTTGGCGCGCAGACTGCTTGATGAGGAAGGATTGCCGATGCTAAGCCTCCGTACGGACTACAAAACCACCTGCCAAGCACAATACCGGGGACATGTGTATGCTCATTCTGACAAGAAAAATTGGAGAAAAACTACGGATTGGTGACCAGATCGAGGTGACCATTTTGAGTATTCGCGGCAATCAAGTCAGTATTGGCGTAGATGCGCCACGCGATGTGCCCGTTCACCGCGAAGAAATACACCAAAAAATCCAACGCGATAAGACGACTACCTCCCCGCAAAAATCCGGTAACAATGCCGATTGACTTGCGCGTCCTCCTTGACACCCCCTACGCCACATTGTAATACCTGTAACCTTCATACCTGACGATTACATTGACCATGGAAGACTACGCCCATGACTTTTTGCAGCTTGCCCTGGCGCGCAAGGTGTTACGATTTGGTGAATTTACCCTAAAGTCTGGTCGTGTCAGCCCCTACTTCTTCAACGCAGGTCTGTTCGACTCCGGTGCTGCACTGGCGCGCCTCGGCCAATATTATGCTGCGGCCATTCAGGCCTCGAATGTGGCATTCGATGTACTTTTTGGCCCTGCCTATAAGGGTATCCCGCTGGCAGCTGTCACTGCCGCCGCACTCTATAATGATTATGCCCAAGACGTGCCCTATGCCTTCAACCGCAAAGAGCCCAAGGCGCATGGTGAAGGAGGACGGATCGTGGGCGCGCCACTCCGCGGTCGGGTTGCTATTATTGACGATGTCATCACTGCTGGAACGGCTATTCGGGAATCAGCCGCCATTATTGCATCAGAAGGCGCCGAACTTGCGGGCGTCTTTATTGCGCTGGACCGTCAGGAAGTCGGCCAGGGCACGCTGTCTGCCGTGCAGGAGGTAGAACACACGTTTGGCGTGCCTGTGGTCAGCATCGCCAATGTCGAGCAGCTACTGCAACTACTGGAACAATCCGGGCAACGCGACGCCCTGGATCAGCTCAAGTCTTACCAGGCTCGCTACGGTACACATCGACTCACCCCAGAAGCAACTTGATACCCACGAGCAAGGTGACCAGCTCAAAGCCGTGTTTGATCCAGCGATTGCCACTGCGTACCGCCAGCATTGCCCCCAGGTAACCCCCGCCCAGCGATCCAAGCAACAGCGCGGGTAACCATGGCCAGTAGATATTTCCCATCATTCCAAGCGTTAATGCACCCGTGCCATTCCACGCCAATCCAACGAATACCAGCGTATGGGCCACCGCAGTCAAATAGTCGGTGCCGTACCAGCGAATCAACCACAGCGTTGCGAACAACCCTGTGCCTGACGTCAGCGAACCATTGAGCACCCCGATCAAGAACAGTCCAACAGCACCCACTAGCAAACCCCAACCCTCGCGATGTTGTGCTGCGGCCCGCTGCCCCAACTGTGGGTGCAGCACTGAGTACAGACCCAGGGCCACCGTCAGAAAGCCCAATGCAATCTCTGCCCAGCGCCCAGGAACCCGGATAATCACTAACGCGCCGATTACAACCCCGGGCAAGCCCGCCAATAGCAAGCTGCCAATGAGCTGCCTGTCGAACCGGCGGGCTTTGATATGTTTGGCTGTCGCCCCCATACCCAATGCAACGGTGGCCACTTTATGTGTCGCAAGCGCCAAGGGAAAGGGCAAACCCAGGAATAGCAACGCAGGTAGTTGAATCAGCCCGGCCCCACCACCCGAGAACGCCGAGAAGGTATTGGCTGCCAAGGAGATCACGAAAAGGAGCAATTGATGGATCAGATCCAAAGGCGCGCCTCAGAATGTTTAAAAGGTTGTGAACGCAGTCGTTACGTACAGAACGGAAGTATGCCCTAATAGGAGGACTATGCGTTTAATTTTGTTTCTGCTTTCTTCGCTGTGGTTCATTTCGCTGTCGGTACAAGCCGGACTGTATCGCTGGGTTGATGAAAACGGGCAAGTGCACTACAGTGACAGCATCCCACCTTCAGGCGCCCGGCAGGGTCATGCGGAACTCGACACAGAGGCCCGGGCAATCCGTAATATCGCACCGGTCAAAAGCGCTGCGGAAATTCAGCGCGAGCACGCGGCTGCGGTGCGCGCTGAAAAACTCGCCAAAGAAAAGGCACTAAGGGAGGCTGAAGATCGGGCATTGATTCAAACCTTTTCATCGGTCGAACAGATTGAAGCCATGGCGGACGAACGCCTATCCACCATCGACTACGAAATTCGCAATACCCGGCGCAAGCTCGATAAGATCAAGGACCAGCTCAAGCGCACTGAAACCCGCCGGGACTGGTTCACCAACAATGACAAACCCGTCCCAGAGCAGATCTCTGCGAACCTCGCAGAACTGAATAAACAGATCGATATCTACAATAAATCGATCGCGCGACAGGAACATAAACGTGCTGAAACTGTCAGTAAATTCGTGCGCGACAGACAACGCTACATTGAGCTGCAGACAGAACTTAGCCGCGCCAAGTAATCCTGTGGGTGCAGGCAGACACCCAATACTCACAAGAAAACGGAACTGCATCCCGCACGTCACCCGCATCACCACCATCCCCAGGATCTGAGTGCACGCTCCCTCAATCGGGATTGCCTTCCCAGCGAATATCTTCCACACACAAAACAACAGGCTGAAATCTCTCCAGGTTTGCGGTAAAGTGCCGGGATTTCACGCATTCCGGCGGGATCTTTTGGCGCCGGATCTTTTCTAAATTACACAAAAACTTGAGGTCGTCATGGCAACCGATAATCTGATCGCCCCCTCCATCCTCTCCGCAAATTTTGCCACGCTGGGCGAAGAAGTCGACAACGTGCTGAAGTCCGGCGCCGATATTGTGCACTTTGATGTGATGGATAATCATTACGTGCCCAATCTGACCATTGGGCCCCTGGTCTGCCAAGCGTTACGGGACTACGGCATCACCGCGCCCATTGACGTACACCTGATGGTCAAGCCGGTCGATCGGATCATTCCCGACTTTGCCAAAGCAGGCGCAAGCTATATTACCTTTCATCCCGAAGCGTCAGAACATATCGACCGCTCGCTTCAACTCATTCACAACGAGGGTTGCAAAGCGGGTTTGGTTTTCAATCCTGCTACTCCACTGGATTACCTGGAGTATGTACTCGATAAAATCGATATGGTGCTGATTATGTCCGTCAACCCAGGTTTTGGCGGACAGAGCTTTATTCCTTCTGCACTGGATAAATTACGTGCAGCGCGTCAGCTGATCGATGCAAGCGGACGCGATATTCGCCTGGAAATCGATGGTGGCGTAAAGGTGAACAATATCCGCGAAATCAAGGAAGCTGGCGCGGATACCTTTGTCGCAGGCTCCGCTATTTTTGGTGCGGCCGATGCGGCGGACCCCCATCACTATGAAACCGTGGTCAACGCCATGCGCGCGGAACTGGCCGAAGCAGTGAGCGCTTGAGAATGCTGAGCAAGCCTGAAATGGTTTTGATCGATGTCGATGGTACGCTGGTGGACAGCGTACCCGACCTTGCCTGGTGTGTTGATGCCATGATGCGCGAAATCGGCCTCCCTGAACGGGGGGAAGCCGCCGTCCGCAATTGGGTGGGTAATGGTGTGCAGCGACTGGTGGAACGCGCCCTCACCAATGACTTGAATGGCACGCCAGAGCAAGCTTTGTTCGATAAGGCCTATCCCATTTTTCTCGAGCTCTATGCGGAAAACACGTCCAAACGCAGCCATCTCTATCCTGGCGTGGAAGAAGGATTGGAGTTTCTCAGCTCAGCGGGATACCGCCTGGGCTGTGTGACGAACAAGGCGGCGCAGTTCACCCTCCCTCTGCTCAAGGACCTTGGTATCTCCGAGCGTTTCGAATTGGTCGTCTCCGGCGATACATTGCCGAAAAAAAAGCCAGACCCCATGCCCTTGCTATACGCAGCTGAACAACTCGGTGCACAGCCTAAAAAATCACTCATGGTCGGCGATTCCATCAGCGATGTGAAGGCTTCCAGAGCCGCAGGATTTAGTATTGTGTGCATGAGTTATGGCTATAATCATGGGGAGGATATTCGCGACTATCACCCAGACGCGGTGATCGATTCCATGGCCGAACTCAAGCAGCTGCTTGAACCGTAAGTTGATTATGTACCAGACACTTTTTCTGCTATCGACAGTGGAACGATGGTGAAGCTCACAGCAGCACCAGCCACCCCCCTTTACTGATTCAACACCCAGGAAAAAGTGTCATGCCCTTACCGTCAGAAGCAATCCAAGATCCTCATGCCGTGATTCGTCGCACCCCCCTTGTTCGCGAAGTGCTCGCAGACTTGGACACCCCCTTGAGTACCTATCTAAAGCTGGCGGATGGCCCATATAGCTATCTGTTCGAATCTGTACAGGGGGGTGAAAAATGGGGACGCTATTCGATTATTGGTCTGCCTTGTAAAACAACCATCCAGGTTACCGGGCAACAGCTCTGCGTGTGCCAGGTCGATGCGGCACCCGTTGAATTTGAAGTTGCAGACCCACTCGCCTGGATCGAACAGTTTCAACAGCAATTCGAAGTCACCGCTTATCCTGAATTGCCGCGCTTTACCGGGGGATTGGTCGGCTATTTCGGCTACGATACGATTCGCTATATCGAGCCCAAACTTGCAGGTGTCGAAAAGCCCGATCCGCTGCAAACCCCCGATATACTGCTCATGCTCTCTGAAGAGCTCGTGGTCTTCGATAATCTGTCGGGCAAGCTGTATTTGATTGTGCACGTAGATCCGGAACATGAAGCTGCCGGCAAACAACGCCTCGCAGCATTAGAGCAACGCCTGCGCCACACCCAACCCAGCTATCGCACACAACCCAAAACCCGGATGATCGCTGAAGAAGACTTTGTTTCTGGTTTTACAGAAACGGGCTTCAAACAGGCGGTTGCCAAAGCGCGCCAATACATCATCGATGGCGATGTCATGCAGGTTGTACTGTCACAACGCATGAGTGTCCCCTTCCACGCGCCCCCCTTGGATCTCTATCGCGCTTTGCGCAGCCTGAATCCTTCCCCTTATATGTTCTACCTGAACCTGGATGATTTCCACATTGTTGGCTCGTCTCCAGAAATTCTGGTACGACTCGAAGAGGGCGAAGTCACGGTGCGCCCAATTGCCGGTACCCGGCGCCGTGGGCACGATGAGACTGACGACCGTCGGATGGAGGCCGATCTGCTCGGGGATCCCAAAGAAATTGCCGAACACCTGATGCTCATCGACCTGGGACGCAATGATGTCGGGCGGGTCGCGCAAACCGGCAGCGTCCGGGTGACCGATCAAATGGTGGTCGAGCGCTACTCGCATGTGATGCATATCGTCTCCAACGTGGTTGGGCAGTTGCGCGATAAGCTCTCTGCTTTGGACGTGCTGCGCGCCACATTTCCGGCCGGGACCGTCAGTGGCGCCCCTAAAATTCGTGCCATGGAAATTATCGACGAACTCGAACCCGTTAAACGAGGTGTGTATGCGGGAGCGGTTGGCTATCTTTCCTGGGCTGGCAATATGGATACTGCCATCGCGATCAGAACCGCCATTGTTAAAGATGACACGCTTTACATACAAGCGGGTGCCGGTGTCGTCTATGATTCGCAGCCGGAATTGGAATGGAAAGAAACGATGAACAAGGGGCGTGCTGTGTTCCGCGCGGCCGCCATGGCAGAATCCGGCCTCGACGGGCAACACCGGTAGCGGGGTGCAAAGATGCTGTTGATGATCGATAATTACGACTCCTTCACCTATAACTTGGTGCAATATCTGGCGGAGCTCAAGGCCGATGTCCGGGTCGCCCGCAATGATGAGATTACACTGGAAGAAATCGAGGCCCTGGCACCTGACCACCTCATGATTTCCCCCGGCCCCTGCACACCCAACCAAGCCGGTATCTCCATGCAGGCCATCGAAGCCTGGGCCGGACGTATTCCGATACTTGGGGTATGCCTGGGTCATCAGAGCATTGGCCAGGTGTTTGGTAGTGAAATCATCCACGCACGCGAAATCATGCATGGCAAAACTTCGCTGATTCACCATTGTGGCGCCGGCGTGTTCCGTTCGCTGGAGAATCCCTTTACGGCGACGCGTTACCACTCTCTCGTGATCAACAAAGCAACACTCCCAGAGATACTTGAAATTACCGCCTGGACCGAGGACGAACACGGCGCTCTGGACGAAATCATGGGGGTGCGACATCGCGACTGGACTGTCGAAGGTGTACAGTTCCATCCTGAATCGATACTCACGCAGCATGGCCACGATCTGCTGCGCAACTTTCTCAAACTCGAAGGAGGTCTGCGTCCATGAATATGCAAGAAGCGATTCAGTCCATGGTCGAACATCACGATCTCGATGGCGCTGCCATGACTGAAATCATGCGTACGATCATGACCGGTGAAGCAACACCCGCTCAGATCGCCGGATTTTTGATTGGCTTACGCATGAAAGGCGAAACCGTTGAAGAAATCACTGCGGCTGCCAACGTCATGCGGGAACTCGCCACCCCCGTCAGGATTGACCATCCGCACCTGGTGGATATTGTTGGGACAGGGGGAGACAGCGCCAGTACCTTTAATATTTCCACCGCCTCGATCTTCGTGGCCGCTGCCGCAGGCGCCGCGGTTGCCAAACATGGCAACCGCTCCGTCTCAAGCAGTTCCGGTAGCGCGGACTTGCTGGAAGCAGCCGGCATTAACCTGCAACTGACTCCGGAACAGGTCGCCCAGTGCGTGGAAGAAGTTGGCGTGGGTTTTATGTTCGCGCCTCGACATCATGCCGCGATAAAGCACGCCATCGGCCCCCGCAAAGAGATGGGGGTACGCACACTGTTCAATATCCTCGGCCCCCTGACCAACCCTGCAAAGACGCCAAATATTCTACTAGGAGTCTTCGATCAATCCCTCGTCGAGCCGCTTGCAGCGGTTCTTCAAGGGCTCGGAACACATCACGCGCTGGTGGTACATGCGCTGTGCGGGCTCGATGAAATCAGTATCGAGGGGGAGACTGTGTGTGCAGAACTCCATCAAGGCGAGATCCAAACTTACTCGATCAAACCCAGCGACTTTGGCATCGTAGAAGCACCACTAGATAAAATTCGGGTGAAATCACCCCAGGAGAGCCTCGCTGTTATTGAGGCGGTATTCGACAATGTGCCCGGGCCGGCCAGAGATGCCGTGGTGCTCAATGCAGGCGCTGCAATCTATGTTGCCGGCCTGACGGAAACGCTTGCAGCAGGCGTTGAACAAGCGGCGGTCAGCGTTGCCAGTGGCGCCGCCAAAGCGAAACTTGCCGCACTCAAAGAAAAAACCAGGAGCTTTGCATGACTCAGCCCCCGGATACCCCGGATATCTTAAAAAAAATACTTGCGCGTAAACGGCAAGAGGTGGCGGAACGCCGTGCCCGGGTCAGCCTGAAAGAGATTCAGGCGCAAGCACAAGACAGCCCAGAAACACGTGGGTTTGTGCGTGCTCTGGAAAAAAATTTGGTGGCCGGGCAGCCTGCGGTCATTGCAGAAATCAAACGGGCGTCACCCAGCAAGGGACTGATTCGACAAGACTTTGATCCGGCTGCGATTGCACAAAGCTATGCACAAGCGGGTGCCGCCTGCGTGTCTGTTTTGACGGATGTGGATTTTTTTCAAGGCGCTGATGCGTATCTACAACAGGCGCGCGCGGCCTGTGAGCTGCCTGTCTTAAGAAAAGACTTCATTCTCGACCCCTATCAGATCTACGAATCCCGCGCCATGGGCGCCGATTGTATTTTATTAATTGCCGCGGCACTGGACGATGTCTCGCTACACGCTTACAGTGAATTGGCTCAGGGCCTGGGTATGGATGTACTGATGGAGGTTCATGACCAAACCGAGCTGATGCGCGCGCTCGCTTGTCCAATCATGATGGTGGGCATTAACAATCGGAATCTTCGCACCTTTGAGACCAAGATCGAGACCACACTCAATATGGTGGGCTTAATCCCGCGAGACCGCTTAGTCGTGACTGAAAGCGGAATTCACACGAAGGCCGATGTGGAGCGCATGCAGGCTGCCGACGTGCACAGCTTCCTCGTGGGCGAAGCGTTTATGCGCGCTTCTGACCCTGGTCAGGCTTTGAAAACTTTGTTTTATAGTCACGACGCAGCTAACCCTTGAACTACACAGCTCTGCGTTAAAAAATGGGCATTAACACACTCGTAAACTGATATTGTTCGCCTTGAACTGGACGATTCTTCACCACAATCTGCGCGCGCCAGAATTAATCAGAGCTTCCTAAAGGCTGTTGTGCAGACACTGAAGAGAGCAAGCCAGAAGCCTGTCCAAGCAGAATGGAGCAGTGGCTGTGGAAAAGCTGGATTTGGCTGGGTCCTCCGCTGATTCTCGACTAACAATCTATCGTCAAAGCGTAACGGTTCGCTTCAAATCAGCTTCCCCCCGCAACGTCACCTACTCCCGGACAGGCTCCCAGTAGTCGGAATACTGGGAGAACCCTGCAATGTGCACGCAGTCAACATGAGCAGTTGAACGCACCCTTTTTGATGCAATATGCGTCCTACCTGAGACGATCTCGATAGTTTGGTTAACGCAACCTACCGCCAGTCGATGTAGCAGAGAGATCAACGTGCCCCGAAAACCACAATGGTTTTGCCATGCGCGGTAATCAAACCTTGCTCTTCAAGATCCTTGAGCACCCGTCCCGCCATTTCGCGAGAACAGCCGACGATCTTAGCGATTTCCTGACGCGTGATCCGAATCTGCATGCCATCGGGATGTGTCATTGCATCGGGTTGGCTGCAAAGTTCCATCAGGGTATGCGCAATCCGCCCGGTTACATCCAAAAAGGCCAAATCAATCACTTTCCGACTGGTATCACGCAGGCGGGTCGCCATTTGAGTCGCGAGGGAAAATAGAATCTCGGGGTCTTCGGCGGTCAGCTTTTTGAATTGATTATAGTGGATTTCGGCCACTTCACATTCGCTGCGCGCAACGACCCAGGCACTACGGGCCTTGTCATCGAACAAGCCCATTTCACCAAAGAACTCGCCTTTGTTGAGGTAGGCCAAAACCATCTCGTGGCCGTCCTTGTCTTCGATCATCACGGTGACAGAGCCACGGGTGATGAAGTAGAGTGTCTCAGGCGGGTCGCCGGCATGAATTATGACCGAGCGTGGTGGGTAGTGCTTGATATGGCAATTCTGGAGAAAGCGGTCGATTACCGGACTAAACTCCGGGACTGTGCGTTGTAAAGCAACCATGCTAGATTCCTAAATCTGTTGATAAACAGTAATGCTTCCTGTGCCGCAGACTGCGGAAGCCGTTCAGCAGGTAAGATACAGCGCATTTCTATGTAAAGCACAGTTTACATGCGAAAAATGTGTACCATGCACATTTTTTAGGCTGTATTTAACATTTGGTAAGCTTCCCCAACCAGCTATAAGGTTTCGGTTCACAAAACCTCTGTAACCTTTTAGCAGCATAGTAATTATTTCGCAAGCAATGGGGCGCAACACACGACAAAGGGTAGGAAAATGAAGGCACGCGTACGTTGGATCGAACCGATGGGGTTTCTTGGAGAGTCCGGTAGCGGACACGCAGTATTCATGGATGGCTCACCAGAACTCGGTGGCTCCGACCACGGACCCCGCCCGATGGAAATGCTACTTTTAGGCATGGGCGGATGCACTGCCTTTGATGTTGTGCATATTTTGAAAAAAGCGCGTCAACCCATCACGGACTGTGACGCGCTTCTCGAGGCAGAGCGCGCTGACAATGACCCGAAGGTGTTCACCAAAATTCACATCCACTTTATCGTGACAGGCCGCGGTTTGGCGGAGAAACATGTCAAACGGGCGATTGATCTCTCCGCAGAAAAATACTGCTCAGCCTCCATCATGCTCGGCAAGACTGCCACGATTACGCACGACTACGAGATCGTCGATCCTGGATGAGAGTTGAGGATTAACCCCGCTCCACCATCTTTTTGACTTTTTCCAGTTGACGCTGGTATTCCTTGAGCCGCCACTCCTCCTTGAGCGGACTGCGGCTGCGGCTCCCATCTACACCCTGATAGACACTGTAGGGATTGGCGATAACCCGCGTTCCATTTCCAGTGGATAGAAACGTATAGACCGTTTCACGTAGGCTTTGCGCCTTGGGTGCCTGGTCCCGCGCACTTTGCTCAACAGGGCGCACAAACCGGTCCGGACGCGACATAGTCAAGCCGACATCGTCACCCTTTTCCACGGTATACCCCTGGTGCTGCATTACCACGATGATGGCAGTGCGAATCTTGTTCAAATCCGTCGAATTAATCACTGTTTGCGGCTTGCCTGTTTTTGCCAGTGTCGCGGCACCCTCTGGTGTAGACGCACATCCAGACATCAGTCCAAGACCCAGAAATATAAAGATAAATATCGCTCTCATTGATTTTCCCCAAGTTATTACTAAGACAATCCATAGTGAAGTGTCCCACAGAGCGCCTAGAGATTTACTCGATGTGGCTTGCCTATGGATTCGATAGTCTATCGATCACCCTCTGGCGGCGGTTTCCCTCGACGTGGCCTCTTAAATTCGGTAACTGATGCCCGTCATGATTTTCGCCGTCACTCGCATCAACTGCCGAATTGGTGCAGGGAGCGTGACACCACCGAGCTCCATTGCTTTGTTGCCATGGTGTACCTCATCAACGGCCATTTGCTCCACGATCACTCGACTTTTAATATCGTATTCCGGCAGTGCATCAAGATGCTCCAATAAGTGCGCCTCCACTTGATCCTCAGTCTCCTTGACAAAACCAAGACTCCAGCGATCACCGGCCAATCCAGCCGCTGCGCCGATGGCAAACGATCCCCAATACCAAAATCCTCCCAGTTTGCTCACTGACCCGCCCAACTCTTCGACCCGACCACGACACCAGGCCAGGTGATCCGTCTCCTCCAATGCGGATTCATGCAGACTGGCCTGGACTTCTGTGCTGCGCGCGGTCAAAGCCTGCCCATTGTAGAGTGCCTGTGCCGCAATCTCTCCCGCATGATTGACACGCATCAGACCGATCACATGGCGCCGTTCCTCTTCGTTTAGGGAGGGTTCATCCAGGGTGGCCGAGGGGTTCGGTCTTTGCGTACCTTGCTGATGGCCGAATACGGCCCGCAAGCTCTGATCAAAGGTATCGATGAGACGATCGGTCAGGGAAATTTGGCGCATCATTTTCAAGCTCATTTGTGGTGCTCTGTCACCTCAGACATACTACTGTGACTCAACAGGTCATGACAACGATGAGCTACTATCAATATCACGTATTCGTATGCACTAATCAACGCGATGACGCACGCGATTGCTGCAATAACCATGGCGCCCGTGACATGCTGGGACACATGAAAAAGCGGATCAAGGCGCTGGGGCTATCAGAACCAGGGAAAATCAGAATCAACAATGCCGGCTGCTTGAACCGCTGCAGTGAAGGCCCCGTAATGGTCGTCTATCCAGAAGAAACTTGGTACACCTTTGTAGACCAGGAAGATATCGATGAAATTATCGATGAGCACCTGCTTCAGGGTCGTATCGTCGAGCGGCTGAAAATCTGACGACAAGTCCATCAACCGATCAGCGCGGCATCTTCGGCCCTGTCACACTATTCACCACCTTGACCACCGCATCGCCACAGCGCTGCAGTGCGTCCCAAGGCAATATCAAGGTCTGTGGAAACGGTGCGCGACGACAACGATCGGGGCGCTGCCGATAAATCGCAATCTCACAGACGCCATCAACCTGAGAGACCTCCAGCGAAAAATCGTCGACTTGCGTGCAGCCCGTGCTCATAACTGAAACAGTAATCTGTTTTGCATCCACCTTGTAGTCCAATAATGGCTCCAACACACCGAATTGTTTGGTTGTCATGCGCTCCGCCGACATTTGTTGTGCACAAGAAAGCGCCGTGCTCGCAATCAACCCCGAGGCGATAAGCGCTGTCCAAAGCCCCCGGCGACTCATTGGACCCACCCGCTCAGCCGGCCGCGTCTCACTAGAATAAGTAGGGTGAACAACCAGCCAAAGGAGAATGCACCGCCCCCGCCAGCACTACCACTACTGCTGCCTGGTACAGTCGGAGTCTGCTGACTGGGTTGACTGATAAACCCGTTTTGCTTGCCGGACATAATATTTTCGATCTGAGTTTTATAGTACGGCAAACGTGTGTAGACATCGTACAGATCAGGTTGTGCGCATCCCAGCCCCCAGCTAGTGAGCCCCAACTGATAATACTGCCCACCATCCTGCAGCAACAGCGGCCCCCCACTGTCACCAAAGCAAGCACCGACACCGCCTTCTGGCCGCCCTGCGCAAAAGGCTTCATCATAGACCAAATCGGAGACATATGAGCCCAACTGCGCATAATAGTTCTGAAAGGCAGCATTGCACTCTGTGTTCGTCACCAATGAGATTTCGGCCTCGTACAACGCCACCACAGTCGAATCAAAGGTGGGCTGTTCATTAGGCTTGAGCGCTACCTGACCCCCTCTGCCCAAAATGGTTACTGTGGCATGATTCACCAACGCAGCATTCAAAACAGCCTCCGTTGCCAACGTCATCGGCTGCACACCGCGGGGCTCAGACGTCAATTCAAGCAGAGCAACATCATTGCGCACTGTATCCGGATCGTAATCAGGGTGGGTAATAATTCGATCGACCCCGAGCACATTTTGCTGATCTGTAGTCAAATCGTGTCCACCGACGTTGACAAAAATCGCATCTGGTCGCTCATCCACAACACAGTGAGCTGCGGTCACTACCCATTTCCCCCCTAGATAGCTGCCACCACAAAAACTCGCTTCCGGCGTTTTATTGCTGTAGTCGTAGTTCGCAGTCATCCCTAGGGACTGCAATAGTCGCTGCCCATCCTCACCACTCACACTGACAGCGGGAATCGACACGCTATTCAGCTCCACCACCCCAGAAAAATTACCCGAGGCATTGTTGTAGATAATCGCTCCGACCCCACCACCTGCCTCGCAATTGCGCAACTTATCAGTAAAGTAAGTTTCGCCGCGCTGGATCAGGCAGACTTGGCCATCGACGCCACGGCAGGTAACAAAAGCCAAACCACAATCGACGATACGACCGGAAAAGGGTTTTGCTGGGGTATGAAACAAGGGTATGGCATCATACTGCGTCCCCCCCACGCTAAGATCCAGGGTGCGACTCATCAATGCCGCCATAAATGGCCAGTCTGATGGGGCTGATTCAACGCCACCGACAATGCGCGGTTGTCGTTCAACCGCCTGCACTGGAAGCATCACTATCGCCAGGAAAAAAACCAGCAGCCGGCCAGCTGCTGGCGCCGAGAGCATTTTTAATGTAAGTGGCACCAACATGTAAACATTCCTTGAAACACTGACCAATCTCTTGCATCGCTACCCAGATGATCGACAGAGTATAAACGCAACTGTTAAGCGCGTCTTTTACAATCTCACAGTCCGTTCAACGCGTTTTTTCTGCTCCCCCCCCAAAAAAAAAGCCCCGTCATTGACGGGGCTCTTTCCACTTAGGGACAGAAAGGAGACTTACATCATGCCGCCCATGCCACCCATGCCGCCCATATCACCACCGGCAGGCATTGGCGCTTCTTCCTTAGGAATTTCTGCAACCATCGCTTCTGTGGTAATGATCAGACCTGCAACGGAGGCAGCGTTCTGCAAAGCTGAACGAGTCACTTTGGTGGGATCGAGGATACCCATTTCGATCATATCACCATATTCACCGCTCGCTGCGTTGTAGCCAAAGTTACCTTCGCCTGCTTCAACTTTAGAGAGTACGACTGAACCTTCGCCCCCGGCATTGGAAACGATCTGACGGATAGGCTCTTCCATGGCGCGACGTGCGATGTCGATGCCTACATCCTGATCATGGTTTGAACCTTCGAGATCCATGATCGCAGAACGAGCACGCACCAATGCGATACCACCACCTGGCACAACGCCTTCCTCAACCGCAGCGCGGGTTGCGTGCAACGCATCCTCTACCCTGGCTTTCTTCTCTTTCATTTCAACTTCAGTTGCAGCACCGACCTTAATCACAGCCACACCGCCAGCGAGTTTGGCAACCCGCTCTTGCAGCTTCTCTTTATCGTAGTCGGAAGTGGCTTCTTCGATTTGAGTACGGATCTGTTCGACACGCGCCTTGATATCAGCTTCGTTACCCGCGCCGTCGATAATGGTGGTATTTTCTTTGGAAATCAGAATCTTCTTGGCTGAGCCCAGCTCATCCAACGTCGCCTTATCCAGAGATAATCCAACCTCTTCAGAAATCACCTGACCGCCAGTCAGTATCGCAATATCCTGCAGCATTGCCTTACGACGATCGCCAAACCCAGGCGCTTTAACAGCAGCAACTTTGACGATACCGCGAATACTATTCACAACGAGTGTAGCCAGTGCTTCACCTTCTACATCTTCTGCAATGATCAACAAAGGTCTGCCAGCTTTGGCCACTGATTCAAGCACTGGCAGGAGATCACGGATATTCGAGACCTTTTTGTCATGCAGCAGAATATAGGCATCATCAAGCTCAACTTGCTGCGCATCTTGATTGTTGATGAAGTAAGGAGACAGGTATCCACGATCGAACTGCATCCCTTCAACTACGTCCAGCTCGTTCTCAAGCCCGGAACCTTCCTCTACAGTAATGACGCCTTCTTTACCGACTTTTTCCATCGCTTCAGCAATGGTGGTACCGATAGATTCGTCAGAGTTCGCTGAAATAGTTCCCACTTGAGCGATTGCTTTGTTATCAGCGCAAGGTTTAGAGCTTGCGTGCAGATTGTCGACAGCCTTAGTAACCGCCTTGTCGATACCCCGCTTGAGATCCATCGGATTCATACCGGCAGCAACCGCTTTCATGCCTTCGCGCACAATAGCTTGTGCCAACACGGTCGCAGTGGTCGTACCGTCGCCGGCCACGTCAGAAGTTTGTGATGAAACTTCTTTAACCATCTGCGCGCCCATGTTTTCGAAACGATCTTCAAGTTCGATCTCTTTCGCAACAGATACACCATCTTTCGTTACAGTAGGCGCACCAAAAGACTTTTCCAAGACCACATTGCGGCCTTTAGGACCTAACGTTACTTTTACAGCATTCGCCAGAATATTAATGCCCTTCACCATCCGTGAACGAGCGTCATCACCAAACTGTACTTCTTTTGCACTCATACTAATTTTCCTCTAAATACTTGATTATTAGACAATTATTCTACAACAGCGATAACGTCGTCTTCGCGCATGACCAACAGCTCTTCGCTGTCGACCTTGATCGTAGTACCGGAATACTTACCAAATAGCACGGTATCCCCTACCTTCAGCTCTACAGGACGTACGTCACCATTGTCTAAAACCTTGCCTGTACCGACTGCGACAACCTCGCCACGATCCGGCTTTTCCGCAGCAGAATCAGGAATCACGATGCCTCCGGCGCTCACATGATCTTCTTCAACACGCTTAATCACTACACGATCCTGCAAAGGTCGAATGTTCATTACTCAATACTCCTTAATACTCATAGTTTTACTGTTGTTTCTAACCTAGCCAAACATTGCTAGCACTCGGTCTTGGTGAGTGCTAATAATAGAGGCGAAACTTGAGATGTCAACGGATAAGTTGAGTGAAACGCTTCACATTTATTGCGCTCGTAACTGCAGTAAAGATGACTCTTCCACGCCATTACGATCACAACCGAGCTCAATTCCCATAGCAAACATCGATATGAGCGCCCGGCAGCGAATCCATACTCAACAACCTTGCACAGCTAGATAGAGACAAATCGAAGAAATTCAAGGGATGGGACACCGATCTCTTTCTTGTGCCCAAGCAGTACTTATACTCATGCGGATTATATTGAGGCTACATTTATACCCCTCGTGGTGTAATTGACTACTGCAAGACACAAAGCCTCAGAAAGACGTACGATCTTGTCGCCCTGAGAAACACGGCACAAAAGTTCGATTCTCCAATTCACTATTTATCCTATACAGAGCTGGGTAAAACACTGAATCAACTCCGTGAAGTGAAGATCGAAAACGGTATATCCACAGTAGCTTAACTATCTACATATCGACGTATAGAATTTAGCACTATGCTTCAGCTCTAATTCTTTTTAATTTTTTAACACATTATTTCGCCGCATTAGCAATGCTACAACTGTAATGACACCGAGCGTTCTCCACGAAGACCTGAATTTGAGGTGGATAAACAATATAGTCTGTTATAGCCGTAAAATTACCTAATTCAATTTTTTCAACCACATATATTATATATACGGCCAAATAATAATACATTGCACAATGAAAAAACCCCTTAATCTAAATAACCAACCTGCGGCGATAGTGGTTCCTTGGTATACCCGGGATTACATCCTTCCTGAAGAGGAAATCTCGATAGATCATTTGCGTCACTTCTTAGGAGACTATGACAAATTTCTCGTTATACCTGAAGGACTAGACTTTACTTTAAAAGACCTCACTAATATTGAATTTGAAAAAAAGTATTTTGGCAGCGCAAAAGCCTTTGACCAACTCTTATTTTCACCCTATCTCTACAAACTATTTGATAATTACAAATACATATTAATATACCACCCTGACGCATTAGTGTTTTCTGACCAATTAGACTATTGGTGCCAACAGGGTTACGATTACATAGCTCCACCTTGGATACCACACCCCAATGCACCTTATCACAAGGACAAATTTCTTGAGGGCCAAATTGGAAACGGCGGCTTTTCTTTACGCAAGGTCAAATCATTTTATAAAATCACAAAATCAAAAAGCATTTCTATTAAATCCAGAGATGAAGTCTATTACGATTTCGGAGAATTGGACAAAATTAATCCAATAATAAGACCCTTAAAGAAGCTATTGATAAGCCTAAGATTTTTTCCTCTTGAAAAACGATATACAATTGATGATTTTTTTTGGGGAGTTAAAGCTCAAAAATACAACAAAAGTTTCCGCATACCGACAATGGATGTCGCCTTAAAATTTGGATTTGAATGCGAACCGACATATGCTTATGAGAAGAACCATAGAGAGTTACCGTTTGGATGCCACGCTTGGACAAACTATGATCGGAATTTTTGGAATCAATTTTTACTAAGCAATGAGCGCATCAGATAACTAAGACTATACTTCGCGTCTCCAATTCTTCACGCTTTCAAATAACGCTAATGAATAAAAATAAAATTTCCATTCTTTTACCCAACTATAATTATGTGAACTATTTGGAGCAAAGAATAGAAAGTATCTTATCTCAAACCTATGAAAACTTTGAATTGATTATAGTCGATAGTTACTCTAACGACGGCGCTTGGGAATTAATCAATAAATACGCCGCACTTGATGCACGCATTATCGCATCACAGGCACCAAGAGGATTATACGAATCATGGAACCGATGCCTCGACCAAGCGACGGGGGATTTTGTATACATTGCGACCAGTGATGACACTATGCGTAACGACGCTATGGAGACAATGATTCAGTTGCTAGAGACGCATCCTCAGTGTGGAATCTGCGATAGTAATCTCGAAGCGATAGATTCGGAAGGAAAGCCACTGGACGACTTTAAAGCTCGTTTACCGATTACACAGTATCTCGCTAACTATATTGACAAGCAACACATAAGGCAATGGCCGCATGATTTTTTGCTATATTTTTCCGGCGCTCCTGTCTATACCTCTATCACCCAACTACTCGTGAGGAAATCACTCATTGATCGATGTGGACGCTTCTCAACTCGCTGGGGAACAAAATGTGATTATGAATGGGGCATGAAGTTGGCCAGTCTATCTTCGACCATTTATACACCTCAAAAACTTGCTTCATGGCGTATACATGACAATCAGGTTACATCGACACACAATGCCGATCAAAACTCCTTTAGACACACTTGGAACAAGGAAATGGCGAACAGTGCGTTAAACCATCTGTTTGAGTCAAATAAAAATTTAACTGCACAACAACGTAAAGCATTCTTAAAGGAAATTCAAATACTCAATGCCTTGTCTTATGCTGATACGCTTAAAACGGGGAAACCCTGGAATTATCCTATTAATTTTGCGAAAATGGTAAAACAGTCTCCACCTGCCTCCCGACAACTCGTTTTCAACAAATTCGCCAGCCTTCTAGCCAAAAAACCTGTCGATCTTGGCACCAAACTTATGAAATCCATCGGTATAAAAAATCATTTAACAACTCTCATCGAATTAGAGTCAAATACTACTTACCCCACAGCGTAACGAATATAACACACCTGCCTTTATATCTGTCTCAGAGTATGCCATCATGAAACAATACAAAAACAAGAACAGAGTAGCCATAGCAGTACCTTGGTTTAATCGCGACCATGTACTACCAGAAGAAGAAATTTCTATTCAGCATTTAAATCACTTCCTTGGAGACTATGACAAATACTTAATAATTCCCTCCACCATAGATTTGGAAATTGCTGGCCTAAACACCATTAAAATGCCTGACAAGTATTTCGGTAGCGTTAAGGCGCACAATCTAATGCTGTTGTCTAAGCGATTTTATAAACATTTTTTAGACTACGAATACCTTCTGATCTACCACCCTGATGCTTTAGTATTCTCCGACGAATTAGAATACTGGTGCGATCAAGGATATGACTACATAGGACCTCCATGGATACCCCACAGTGAAGCTCCGTATCATGGAGATACGGTTATAGAAGGTAAAGTTGGTAATACCGGCTTTTCGCTTAGAAAAGTAAAATCATTGATGGAGGTAATCAACTCAAAGAAAGTAAGCTTAAAATCTCATGAGGAGTTAGAATATGATATTGGCGATCTATCTAATATGAACGCTTTAACCAGCTATATTAAGCGATTACTCGTCAAAATTCGATTCTTTCCTTTAGAGCGTCGCTATAGCATAGACGACACCTTTTGGGGCATAAGAGCATCTAATTATGTCAGCAGTTTTAATGTCGCCCCACTTGATGTAGCATTACAATTTGCTTTCGAATTCGCTCCACGTCATTGTTACGAACTAAACAACCACAAGCTCCCGTTTGGTTGCCACGCCTGGACTAGATATGACAAAGAGTTCTGGGAGCAATTTACTCTAACGAAAAAGAATCCCTCTTAAATCATTCTTGATATCGTTGCCACCTATCTTTTTGACTAGCAATGACTGTCCTACCTGAAAATATAGGAACAGGAACACTAAGTAATGATACTTGGCATCCCGTTGAATGACGGCTCAATAGTGAACTTCAACCACGAGGTCTATGCGCCGCTGCGTGACTTCAAGGCCAATACGCAAAGCCATACGGGCCCCGCCAACTATAGCGCATTTCTACTACACCACCATAAACACCAATAGCCAGCCCCCCATTACCTGCTTTATTACGCCACAGGGCAATGCCGATTGGGCTCATGACCAAGCCCATACCAAACGTGTACATAAACGCAATGAATGAAATCGAGATGCTGCTACATCTAAGGGAACGTGCCGTAATGTCACGATCCTTGGAGACCCTCTTATCGTTATCAGGGGTGGTTCCACAGCCACGCAGGTGTGATGATATTTCGCAGAATATTTAGGTATCTTTGGACCTGACAAACACAAATGACAGCGACTTCAGGTTTATTGCATCTGGTGTTCTAGAAAATTTCCCTGGAATTAATGCAGACTCTATAGAAAGTTATGCTGACTAGCAGCTACTTTTATTTTTGTAATCGTTTTCTAATAGCCAAATCTTGAGCGGACTCTAAACTAGACACGTCATTTAAGTTAATATACTCTCCCTCAAGATCAAACGCAGTCACTTTAGAACCCCTAACTATGAGTTCATCAACGTAGTTAACAAAGTCAATAGAAGGCCTGCCAGCTTGATATTCATCTTCTAATGCATCAAACACTTTTGGAGAAAGAATAAAATTACCCATACCCAAAATGTTGTTTGGAATTACTCTTGGATTCTCCACGAGGCGGATCACTCGACCTTCTTCATCTTTTTCCACGGAAAAGTTTCTTTTAATCATGTCGCTGTCACCAACACGTTTTGTTGCAACAACAACATCGAATAGATGATAATCGAAACTCTGAAAGTCTTTATGATTTGTATCTAAATAAAACTCATCGCTCAACATCACACATGCATGTCGATCTGCCAAATATGGTTTGGCTAAAAGTACGGACCAGGCCCACCCTTTATCCAGATGCTGGTTCCGTAGATAATGTAGCTTCACTCCAAAGGCTTCTCCACTACCGAAGCGTTCTTTTATTGTATCACCCATATATCCCAACACAATAACGATTTCTTGAATTCCAATCTGATCCCTCATTAAAACAATAAGTCGTTCAATGTTTGATTGTCCATCTATCTCAAACATGCCTTTATGCATTTCGTAGGTATAAGGCAATGCTCGGACGCCACTACCCGCAGCAGGTATTACACCAATTAACGATGGTTTCATTGATGCACCTCATTTTCTGGATACTCTTTACCAGCAAAATAATTTCTTATCACTTCTTCTAACTCATCAACTTTATTTAATGAACTTTGTTTCGACATAAGTAATTTAGATAGCCTTAGGGCCTTGATTTCTAATGCCGCTCTCGTCTCAATATCGGCTATTGACCGAATGTCCGCAACGCCTGCAATACCAATAGAACGTCTAGCAAGAGAACAAGCACAAAATCCTATCGAGTCCTGAAAGATCTTAACCATCATATCTTTTTTGTATGTATCTAATTCCTCTTTATTACAATACCCATGAGTTAATAAAGACGACTCATCTTGCTCATCCCATTTCGTTAGAAACTGTTTTTCAAACTCTTTAAAGATTGCCATTGATTGGCATAACACCCATTCCTGGTATTCTTTGTTGCCGGTGTTGAAGTGTGATATGTAGTTCAACAGAAAATTTGCAACGATCTTCCCCAGATCGAATCCAAACGGCCCAAAGAATGCGAATTCAGTGTCAATAACATACGCATCATCTTTACTTACCATTAAAGAGCCAGTGTGTAAGTCTCCATGCACTAGAGCATCCGTCTTGGTGAGAAACATTTCTTTATGTCTCAATATCGATAACTTATACTCACTATCATTCCTCAAAGAATTTTCAACATATTTTTCTGTTATTGGATTGATACTATTGGACTCATGATTCATATATGGAAAAGTGAAGATGAAATCTTCGGTTAGCTTACAGAGTTCATCATTTAGAACGAATTGACTCATTAATGCGCGACGCTGCATGCTTTCCATACCAAGAAAACTTGTTTCAAATAGCGTTTGAGCTAAAAATGTTCCTATTTTTTTTGAAATATCAGGATAATACTCTCCTTTCATCATGCCATATCTAAGCACTGATTGGCTATCGAGATATTGCATAACTATCACGCTCATATCTTCATCTGAATGATGTACTTTGGGCACGAATTCCGGAACCAACTCATTGTATAATTTCAAGGCTCGTATTTCGTACCTCATCCTTGATTTACTCAATGGCCACGCCTCACCTGCCATCCTCAGATAGGGCACAGACTGCTTTACTATCACTGCTTTATTTTTATTTATCTTGCTTACGACTTTATAAACAAAATTTAAATTGCCGTCCCCGATCTCTTCAACTAGAACGCCGCGCTTAATCTCTAAATAGTCATTCACCGAAGGGATGGAATAAAGATAATTTTCTAGTTTATTTGGATCTAATTGCTCATAGACTTTATTATTCATAACACCGAATTAAATTTATAATCAGGTTGTCTTTCAGAAAGATAACTTACTTTATCAAGTACTTTTGAGTGTATATAGCTATTGGACATGCACACATCAGTCTTGTCTAAATTCCAAGGATTACCGTGAAAGTCAGTAACCTTACCACCGGCTTCTTCTACACATAGCGCGCCTGCCGCAATATCCCAGGGTGATATATTTAGTGTAACAAAAGCATCAACTCTACCGCTTGAAACAAGATAAGATTCAATTGCGGCCGACCCCATTTTCCTGAAATCCTTGATGTTTCTATTCAAGTGATAACTCATCTCGGAGAATCTAAAATTATTCGGATCGCCTCCCGGACAACCAACGATATATGCTTGATCAAGTTCTTTAGTTTCCGAGACCTTAACCTTGACCCCATTCAAAGTACAGCCTTGACCTTGTCGCGCCACCACAATCTCTTCTATCACAGGCGCATAAATAACTGCGGTTAAAGGATTATTCCCCTCTACTAAACAGATTGATACAGCAAAAAATGGATTATGATTAACAAAGTTTGAACTACCGTCCAATGGATCAACAACCCATGTATACTGGCTACCATTATCAATCAAACCTGTCTCTTCAGTGAGAACATTGTGTTCAGGATATTTTTTTTGTATGACGTCAATGATTATTTCATCAACGGTATAATCAACTTTAGAAGTAATCTCCTTAGTTAGCCCTCGCTGTGCCACTGAGTACACATCTGAACCCATGATGTTAATACTATGAGCTTTGTACTTCGTTAACATGAACGTACCTGCAGCCACAGCTGCGTCAACCGCAGTTTTTGTTGCGAACACAACAGCTATCCTCCGCCTATAATGGATACTAATCAGTCTATAATATAAACCAATACCTTATCACTACAGCAAGTTTTGTACTTTAAAAATTCTATGGAATTGTGATCTATTACCATTCGAGCAGCACATCTTTTATCCTGATAAATCAACTAAACATTGCAGGCGTTAAAGTTAGACCCTTCCCGCTCGTCGGATGATAAAAGCGCTTAATATTTTGAGATGTTCTCATTCAGGAGCTCATGCTCCAGGCCACCACTTTCCGGGTACACAGGTCGATCACCACGGCCAGATACAGCCAGCCCTCCTGGGTCCATACGTAGGTGATATCAGCGG
>JANTGD010000008.1 GCA_024763135.1 Thiotrichales bacterium
GGAGCAGGAGCAGGAGCAGGAGCAGGAGCAGGAGCAGGAGCAGGAGCAGGAGCAGGAGCAGGAGCAGGAGCAGGAGCAGGAGCAGGAGCAGGAGCAGTTCAGACAAATATTGCCGACGTCATCGAATTCTCACCCTTTCAAGGCTTGAATGTCGCCAATCCCGACACCGATGCAGATATTTTTGAAATTTTTCTTGAAGAATTCGCAGAAGAAACAGCCAATCTCAATGAGAGCGTGACTCATTGGTTGGATGAACCCAAAAATGAAGCGGCATTGACTTCGGCGAGACGTTCTTTTCATACCCTGAAGGGCAGCGCACGTCTCGTGGGGGCAGAAGTAGTGGGGGAGTTTGCCTGGCTGCACGAAGACATACTTAATCGCGTTATTTCCGGTGAGCTTGCGGCCGGAGCGGCAGTACAAACTTGTATTGCCGATGGGGTGCGCTTATTGCCGAGACTTGCAGAAGAACTTAAATCTCGCTCAAAACCTTCTGCAGAAATCCTCACGCACGCGCAGCAGGCAATCAGGGTGGCACGCAGTCAGGTTCCTGAGTCAGGTTCGAGTGACGAGATTTTGGATGCAGAATTTCCTGATTACGACGAAGTCACGCGCATTGAAACGGGTATTGGAGACGAACAGATCTTTGATTTGGCCAATGCGCTGTTGGAAGAAGATGAGGCGCATTCCGCGGTCACCGAGGAAGCTCTCACTGAGGCCTATGATCCCGAGTTACTCAGTATTTTCAGTAACGAAGCCGGTGGACATCTACAGACGCTCAACGCCATCATCGAGCGACTGAAGGACGGGCGCTTGGATGCACAAGATCAGGCTGATTTATATCGGGCCATGCATACACTGCATGGTAGCGCAAAGACTGCAGGGGTAGAAGCGGTGTATGCACCCTGCGGAGAAATGGAGCATTATCTCGAGATAAAATCCGAGCACCACAAGTCATTGGATGTTGCTGATGATATGGCACTATTGAGTGCATTGAATCAGCACCTGCGCAAGGTTTTGAGCGAAATACAAGGTGGGTTGCCTACTCACACGCCAGTGCCTAGGGCGCTACTTGCTCAGATCGAATCAGCTATCGAGGCGCTGACATCATCAGAGGCGCGGGTCGCTGAAAAAGCGGAACATGGCGAATCTACGCCACTGGTCGTTACGGATGAATCCTCTGCGAGCATCGAGCCCAGTCCAGAGCTCGTAGATGTATTTTTGGAGGAATGTACCGAAATTCTGGAAAACTGTGATGCGGCGATGCAGCGTTGGCAGAGCAGTCCGGAAGAGTTAGCACCGGTCAATGACCTGCGACGTGAATTGCACACGCTGAAAGGCAGTGCGCGGATGGCGGGGTTGGGGGTGTTCGGTGATCTGAGCCATGCTGCCGAGACTTTGTTGATTGATGTTGCTGAACAGCGCGTTGCAGCGACTAAAGATGTATTTGCCGTGATAAATGGTGTGTTTGATCGGTTTGCGGAAATGATAGGAGAAGCGCGGCTCGAACAGCAAGTGCAGCCTGCTCAAGATTTGCTTGCGGTCATGAAACGCGTTCAGTCCGGTCAGACACTCAATGCTGATGACCGAGAAGTGCTCAAAGGCAAGGGGAGTCCGGAATCTGAGTTTCCTGAAGAGGCAGTGACTGCAAGTGACGCAACCCGCTCTGCCGATGACACCGCAGACAAGGTTGTGGGCATTCCTTTTCAAAGCCGGCTTGCGGACACGCTGAACCGCGCCACGGATTCTGCTGCAAGCGATCACGAGCATCGGCTCCAGGAGGCCATCAAGGTTTCACCCGATGCATTGGATCAGTTTGTCGACAGTGTGGGTGAAGTCAATATGATCCATTCGCGCGTCGAGCAACAAATCAGCTCGTTTGGCTTCAATCTGCAGGAACTCGACCAAACGGTGCGACGCCTTACAGAACAGTTACGGCGCTTGGAGGTTGAGGCAGAAGCACAGATTTTGAACCGGTTCGACGGTCAAAGCATTGACCCCGATGAGACGGGCATGCAACAGAAGTTCGACCCTCTTGAGCTCGATCGTTATTCCACCATTCAGCAACTTTCCCGGAGTCTCGCTGAGAGTACCAACGATCTACTGAGTATTCATCAGTACCTAGCCGAAGAGCTTCGCGATGTCGAGTCGCTGCTACAGCAACAGTCGCGGGTGAGCAATGAGTTGCAGGATGGCCTGATGCGCACGCGGATGTCGCCATTTCGGGTGATGTTGCCACGCTTGCGACGCGTGCTGCGGCGGACTGCCTTGGAGTTGGACAAAGAAGTCGAGCTTCGGGTGCAGGGGGAAACGCACGAAATGGATCGCAAGATACTCGAAGGGATCGTCGTACCCATAGAACATCTGCTGCGCAACGCAGTCGCACACGGTATCGAGCCTCCTGAAGAACGACGCCGTTTGGGTAAGCCAGACACTGGGGTTGTTGAAATTACCATTCAGCGTGAAGGCCCGGAGGTGATCGTGGAGATCGCTGACGATGGGGCCGGTGTGAATCGTGAAGCGGTATTGGCCAAAGCGATAGAGCAAAAATTGATTGAGCGGGATGCACAACCGACAGATGCAGAGATTAACAGTTTGATTCTGCAGCCCGGATTCAGTACCGCTGCACAGGTGAGCCAAATTTCTGGTCGCGGCGTCGGCTTGGATGTTGTGCAAACCCAGCTCAAGCAGCTCAACGGCGTGCTGAGTATTCATTCGCAGTCGGGGCAAGGGACGCGATTCAAGATTAATCTGCCGTTTACCTTGGCAATCAATCAGTCTTTACTGGTTCAGGCCGGGGGGGAAAGTTATGCGATCCCTACAAATACAATGGAGGGTGTGATTCAACAGCCAGGGAGGTTGCTATTGGAGCGTTTGAGTGCCGATGAACCGGCGATCGAATATGCTGGTCATCGCTACCATCTTGCCCATTTGGCCGCGGTTCTGGAGAGAGGGCCAGTGCCATCGATTGCAGAAGAGCAAAATTTCCCTGTGATACTCGCCAGTGCCGGGGAGCAACATGTGGCGCTCATTGTCGATGAGATTCAGGGCAATCGGGAAGTCGTCGTCAAATCGGTGGGTGCTTTGCTCAATACGGTTCCAGGTATCGCCGGTGCGACGATTATGGGTGATGGCCGGGTAGTCTTAATACTTGATACCGTCAGCCTCATCCGTATGGCCGAAGCGGGGCCGGTCGGTTCAGGCGGCTTGCAGCTGGTGGCATCACAGGAGGAAGATGAACGCCCGGTAGTGATGGTGGTAGATGATTCGATCACCATCAGAAAAGTAACGGCGCGCATGTTGGAACGGAATAACTATCATGTGGTGACTGCCAAGGACGGGCTGGATGCAGTGGCCCAACTCAAGGAAGTGCATCCGGATATGCTGTTGCTCGATATAGAAATGCCGCGCATGGATGGTTTCGAACTGGCCTCGCATATTCGCGCCAGCGAACAGGAGAAGCATCTGCCGATCATTATGATCTCGTCCCGGACAGGAAAGAAGCATCGCGAGCGAGCCAGGGACCTGGGAGTCAATCAGTTTTTGGGAAAACCCTACCAGGACAGTGAACTGCTGGAGAATATTGAGGCGCTATTACATGATGGAAGTCTCGTCCGAATTTGATCAAAAGCTCCAGGCATTGATCGTTCCCATGGGAATGACCAATGTGGTGCTGCCGCAGTCGATGGTTGCTGAAATCATGGCAACATCGACAGTACGCCCGATTCCGGCGCCTGCTTGGGTAATTGGGCTGATAGAGTGGCGGGCCTTGGAGATCCCCTTGATTTCCTTTGAAGCCCTGTGTGACGAGCAGGCAGTGATCAGTACGCAAAAGCCGGCGCGGCGGGTGGCGGTACTGCACAGTTGCGTAGCCAGCGAGGCACTGGAATTTTATGCAGTTCAAGTCAGCTCGATTCCTCACCCGGTCCGTTTGGGAGAAGCAGATTTCCAAGTACTCCCTCAAGAGCGGCCCTGTGATGTGGTTGCCGAGCGCGTCATCGCTGCGGGTGTTCGCAGCGTGATTCCGGATTTTCACACCTTAGAGCAACATATTCGCTCAGTTATCGAGTGAGGGCGAATGGCCTTCCTGCTGCGTGCTGGGACGCCGGGTCGCTGCGCTAGCACCATTGAGAGTAGCCGGCGTTCGACTGCTCTCTATACCAAGTTCCTGCATCTGCCGGGCCAGCGGGGAGAGCTGTGTCTCAAGCACATCTACCGTTTTGTTGTAATGGCGAACGCCCGCATCCAAATGTTGGCCGAGTTTATCGAGTTGTTCGGTGAGTCCTGCGAAGCGCGCATAGAGTGTTTCTCCTGCTTCACGTAGCTTTTCGGCATTGGCGGAAAACTGGTTCTGGCGCCAACCGAATGCAACGCTACGCAATAATGCAAGTAAGGTGGCCGGGGTTGCCGGAACGACTTTTTGCTTGAGACTGTCATCCAGAAGCGCATCGTCATACTGCAATGCTGCGGCTAAAAACTGATCGCCAGGAACAAACATGACCACGTAATCCGGGCTGCGTTTGAATTGCGCCCAGTATTGTTTACTGGCCAGTTCTCGCATGCGGTTGCGAAAATTGCGTGCATGGCGCTTGAGGAGTGTCACGCGCTGTTCTTCACTGGTTGCATCGATAGCGTCCAGATAGGCGCTGAGGCTGGTTTTGGCATCGATGATCAGTTCACGCTGTTCTGGTAACCTCACGATTAAATCCGGGCGCAAGCGTTGTTCTGGCATAGCGGATGTGGGTTGTTCCTGAAAATCAGCGTAAGCGACCATGCCTGCAAGCTCGACGAGACGCCGTAGGGAGAGCTCGCCCCAGCGGCCACGTACATCGTTACGCTTGAGTGCATGGGCAAGATCGTGTGTTGCACCTCGGAGCTCCGATTCTGCTTCATGGAGCGCCCGCACTTGTTGTTCGAGGCTGGCGAAGGACGCGCGCCGCTCCAGCTCTACCTGCTGGATCTGTTGGTGCGTGGCTTTGAGTGCCTCACGAATCGGTTCGAGCAAATGGTCTACCTGCTGTTGACGTTTGTCGAGTTCGGCAGAGGCCCGTTGCTGTTGCAAACGTAGATTCTGCTCGGCTAGTTTGAGAAACAGCGCATTATTGTTTTTCAGGGCGCGCTGCGATAGGACCGCAAACTGGCGGGACAGCCGGTCACGCGCGTCTTGGAGGAGCGCCAGCTGTGCTTCGTAATGTGCTTCATCGGCGTCCAGTTCGGTTTCCAGACGCGCGACTTCGATGCTTAGGTCTTGAATGTCCCGCTGCCCCCTGAGTCTGCCGAGTAGATAACCGAGCAGGAGGCCTACAGCGCCCGCTCCAATTACGCTCAGCCAAAGATCGGAGAGCGGCCAAATCATAATAAGGGTGGATCGGATGCTGGACTGAACCACTGCAGCAACTGCCGAGGGCGCTCGGCATAGTCATCGGCCCCCCAGGTTTCTGGCTGCTGGGTTTCATCGATATAACCCCAGGTAGCAACGATCGTTCGCATACCTGCCGCTTTTCCAGCTTGAATGTCACGCTGAGCATCGCCTACATAGATACAATTTTCGGGGGTAGTGCGTGCTTGCTGTGCAGCTGTATACATCGGTAGGGGGTGTGGTTTGCGCTGTGCTGTCGTGTCTGCGCTGACGACACAGGCGGCCCGTTGCTGCAATTGCAAGTGCTCCATTAATGGGTCAGTGAGCCAACCGGGTTTATTGGTGACAATCCCCCAAGTTTTGCCCTGAGACTCAAGGTATTGCAGTGTTTCATCCATACCCGGGAATAAGCGTGTTGCGACGCACAGATGGGTTCGATAGTACGTGAGGAACTGCTCACGTCGCCGTGCAAAGTCGTCGCTGGGTTGTGCTACACCGAAGGCGAGCTTCAATAAGGCGTTGGTGCCATTGGAGACTTGGTCTCGCACCCTGGACATTGGGAGCGGAGGCGCGCTTTCATTAGACAGCACATGGTTCAAAGCTGCCAGCATATCGGGGGCGGTGTCTGCCAGTGTGCCATCCAGATCCAGCAACAGGCAGTCGTAGTGCTTGCGTGGGGCCTGCATCTCAGGTAGCGCCAGGCTGCACACAGGTCATCAGGTAGTTTACGTCTACATCTCTGCCTAAGCGATAAGACTTCGTCAATGGGTTATAGCTCATCCCTGTTACATCCTGGACTTCGAGGCCAGCACTGCGAGCCCAGCTGTCCAATTCCGCGGGCCGAATGAATTTCTTGTAGTCATGGGTGCCGCGCGGCAGGAGCTTAAGTAAATATTCGGCTCCGATGATAGCGAACAGATAGGATTTTGGATTTCTATTGATCGTGGAGAAAAAAACATGGCCTCCGGGTTTGACCAGTTGGGCGCAAGCCGCAATAGTGGAGCTGGGTTCCGGCACATGCTCGAGCATTTCCATACAGGTGACGACATCGAAAGAAGCAGGCTCCCGGGCGGCGAGTGTTTCCGCAGTGGTTTGTTGATACGTTACTTCGGCGCCACTTTCCAGTAGATGGAGCTCTGCCACCGATAATGGTGCTTCGCCCATATCGATTCCCGTCACCTGAGCACCCTGCAGGGCCATGGATTCTGCAAGAATGCCGCCACCACAGCCAACATCGAGTACCCTTTTGTTGTGCAGTCCCCCTGCTTTTTCTGCTATGTAACCTAGGCGCAGAGGATTGATGTCGTGAAGAGGTTTGAATTCGCTGTTCGGGTCCCACCAGCGAGCCGCGAGTGCTTCGAACTTGGCGATTTCGTTGGGGTCGAGATTGAGACTGTTGGCATTCACTGTTCCGTACCTGACTGTTGATTGAACGCATAGATTTTTTCACGCCAATGATGGGCGGCCTCAAGAATGGCGCTTTCATCGAGTGTCGTGAGTTGTCGCTTGTGCAGGAGTGATCGGCCTGCGACCCAGACATATTCAACTTGTTCTCGGGAACAGGCATAGACCAGGGTAGAGACTGGGTCATAGACCGGGGCAGTCTCAATATGATTGAGATTGACAGCAATCATATCAGCAGACTTACCCAACGCTAGAGAGCCTGTGAGATGGTCAATATGAAGCGCGCGCGCAGCATTGATCGTGGCCATTTCCAAAGCGGTTTGCGCTTTCACGGCACGGGCATCTTGATTGATTCCTTTGGCAAGCAGGGCGGCCGTGCGCATTTCACCGAACAGATCTAAGTCGTTATTGCTGGCTGCACCATCGGTGCCCAATGCAACATTGACGCCTTGGTGTTGTAAAGGCGCAACAGGGCAAATACCGCTGGCCAGTTTCAAGTTCGATTCCGGACAATGAATCACGCTCACATCGTGCGCCGCGAGTAGCTCGATCTCTTCCGCATTGAGGGCCGTCATGTGCACAGCCTGTAGATTCGGCGACAGGAGCCCCAGCGCAGCTAAATGAGCCAGGGGGCGTTGTTGGCGTTGCTGAAGAAATTCGTCGACTTCATGCTGCGTTTCATGCACGTGCATATGGATCGGCAAGTCCAGTTCATTGGCGAGTGTAGCGATGCGCTGCAATGGTCCGTCGCTGACGGTGTAGGGCGCATGGGGAGCGAGCGTGAAGTGAAGTAGCGGATAGTTCTTAAGTTCATCCCGAAGTTTGAGGCCTTTGCTAAGATATTCAGCCGCATCCTGAGCCCAGGCGGTAGGAAAGTCGATCACAATCAGCCCGATCGAAGCGCGTACACCAGCCTGCAGGGCACAACGCGCAGTGACATCGGGGAAAAGATACATGTCGTTAAACGTGGTGGTACCGCTGCGTATCATTTCTGCAATTGCGTGCAGGGAGCCGTCGTGGACGAAGGATTCACTCAACCAGCGTTGTTCCGCCGGCCAAATGTGTGCTTTGAGCCAGGGCATCAGAGGTAAATCATCGGCAATCCCCCGTAGCAGATTCATTGCTGCGTGCGTATGGCTGTTGATCAGGCCCGGAAGCAGCGCGTGCTCCGGACAGTCAACCTGCTGTTTAGGACTGTACTGCTGCAGTGCCTGTTGCGTAGGCAGTATATCCAGAATCTTGCCGTCGTTGATCGCAATGCTGTGTTGGTGCAAAACGCCAGCAGGTGAAACCGGAATAACCCACTTGGCACTGATGAGGGTATCGATAGTCATCACAACCCAAAGTTAATGCGGAGGGACAATGGTAAAGGGGTGGATGCAGAAATAAAAGCGCCGACTCCGGAGGAGTCGGCGTAATGGGATACAACAATTAGTTAGTCGTTAGTATGCTGCTTGCGCTTATTGGGTCACCGTCTTGGAACCGACGATGTCGATCTCGACACGACGATTTTCGGCGCGGCCCTCACGTGTTGAATTGTCGGCAATTGGCTCGTTCTCGCCCGCGCCCACAGCACTGAGTAGGGCTGGGTTGACGCCACGAGAGATCATGTAATCACGTACCGTATTGGCACGACGCTCAGACAGCTTCTGGTTATATGCAGCGCTGCCCGTGCTATCGGTATGACCCGTGATGATGATTGAGCTGACTTTGTCAAAAGAACGCAGCTTTTCAATGACTTCGTCCACTGCGGCCTTGCCTTCCTCGGACAACTTGGCACTGTTCAGTGCAAATAGCGCGGTTCCCTGAATGGTGACACGCTCAACGGTCGGAGTCGGTGCTGGCGGTGGTGGTTCTGGTGCGGGAGCGGGTTGGGCTGCCGGTTCTGGTGCAGGAGCGGGTTTTGGCTTCGGTTTGGGTTTGCCACAGGCCTCAGTCCACTGGTCCTTGCTCCAGGTGGATGTCTTGACGCAGTTACCCTGCGAGTCACGGACATTGGTGCCGCTTGAGTCGATAGTATAGGCGCAACTTCCGCTGAACGCGGGTGACGCTGGCGCAAGCGCCGCGGCGACAATAGCCGCCGCTGAGAAAGTACTGATTGCACTCCTTTTTTTCATAGCTTTAGCCTCGGTTAGTTTAGGAATGGTAAAACTCTATATTTTTGAAGATTAACCTTGTGACTCCCTCAAGCAGTCCTTCGCCTGCTTATCAGAAATCTAGTAGCTATTTTAATACAGTTGGACAAATAATCCAGCATAATTTGATGCTTATTTGCAACACTTTAAAAGGGGTGTAGCGAATTCAGCGGTTTGAAGAATTGGGAGAGAATCGGCTAATCCGATTTAAATCCGCTTGACGCGATTATTTTGCTTGATGAAGGGGGGAGGGTGGTTATGTTAAGATCTCGCTTTTGACGCGAATTGAATGAGTGATTCGGAATTATGGCTGATTTTGCCAAAGAAGTATTGCCAGTAAACCTCGAAGACGAAATGCGCCAGTCCTATCTGGACTATGCCATGAGCGTGATTGTTGGACGGGCGTTACCAGATGTGCGCGACGGACTCAAACCGGTGCATCGTCGGGTGATTTATTCGATGAGTGAACTCGGTAACGATTGGAACAAGCCCTACAAAAAATCCGCCCGAATCGTCGGTGATGTGATCGGTAAGTACCATCCACATGGTGATACCGCTGTTTACGACACGATTGTAAGAATGGCACAGCCGTTTTCCATGCGTTATATGCTCATCGATGGGCAAGGGAACTTTGGTTCGGTTGATGGTGATTCACCCGCCGCTATGCGTTACACCGAAATTCGCATGGCGCGGATCTCGCATCAGCTGTTGGCCGATATTGATCGTGAAACAGTCGATTTTGTGCCGAATTACGACGAGTCCGAACGCGAGCCGACGGTGCTGCCTACCCGGGTTCCCAATCTACTGATCAATGGCTCTGCCGGAATCGCTGTGGGCATGGCCACCAATATACCACCGCATAATCTCAATGAGGTTATCAACGCCTGTCTCGCATTACTTGACCAGCCGGAGCTGTCGATTGAGGCGCTGATGGAGCGGCTTCCTGGGCCGGACTTCCCCACAGCGGCAATGATCAATGGGGCGCGAGGTATCCGCGAAGCTTATCTCACAGGACGCGGCAGAATCTATTTACGCGCACGCACACATGTCGAAACGGATGAGAAATCCGGCAAAGATTCAATTATCGTCACCGAGCTCCCCTATCAGGTCAATAAGGCGCGGCTGATTGAAAAGATTGCTGAGCTGGTCAAGGACAAGAAGATCGAAGGGATCACTGAGCTGCGTGATGAGTCTGATAAGGATGGCATGCGTATGGTGATCGAGTTGCGACGCGGCGAGTTGGTGGAGGTGATCCTCAACAATCTGTTTAAACAGACCCAGCTACAGAGTGTTTTTGGCATCAACATGGTCGCGCTCGTAGAGGGTCAGCCAAGGCTGCTCAATCTCAAACAGGTGCTCGAAGCGTTTCTTAAGCACCGTCGCGAAGTGGTGACGCGGCGCACCATTTATGATTTGCGTAAAGCCCGGGAGCGCGCGCATATTTTGGAGGGGCTGGCCGTTGCGTTGGCCAATATCGATGAAGTCATCGAGCTGATCAAATCTTCCGCGACGCCTGCAGAGGCCAAAGCCGGCCTGATTGCCAGAGCCTGGCGGCCGGGTGTGGTGACGGATATGCTGGAACGCGCAGGTGCCGCGGCAACCCGTTCTGAAGAGCTAGAGGAACAGGTGGGACTGCAAGAAGATGGTTACCATCTTTCTGCTCGCCAGGCACAAGCAATTTTGGATCTCCGTCTACATCGGCTCACTGGGCTAGAAAAAGACAAGATCGTCGCGGAGTATCGGGAAATTTTGGATAAAATCAAAGACTTGTTAGAAATTCTTTCCAGTCCGGAGCGGCTCAAGTCAGTGATTCGAGAAGAACTCAAGGGCGTGCTCGAACAATTTGGTGATACACGGCGTACCGAAATTGTGGAGACCCATATCGATTTGTCATTGGAGGACCTGATTGGCGAAGAAGATGTGGTGGTGACACTTTCGCATGCAGGCTACGCCAAGGCGCAACCGTTGGAAGACTATCACGCACAACGACGGGGTGGGCGTGGTAAGGCGGCAACGCGTATCAAAGATGAAGATTTTGTCGATAAATTGTTCGTTGCGAATACTCATGACACGCTTTTGTGTTTTTCGAGTGCGGGTAAGGTGTATTGGCTAAAGGTCTACGAATTACCGATAGCCGCAAGAACTGCACGGGGCAGGCCGATTGTCAATCTGTTGCCTTTGGAGGAAGGGGAGCGGATCGAAGCGGTATTGCCGGTTAAGAATTTCGATGGATCCCGGTATGTCTTTATGGCGACGCAGAATGGCACCGTTAAAAAAACACCGCTGGAGGATTTCTCCAGACCCCGCAGTAACGGCATTATTGCGCTCGATTTACGCGAAGGCGACAGCCTCATATCGGTTGGGCTGACCAATGGCGCGCAACACATCATGCTGTTTAGCGATGCAGGTAAGGCGATACGTTTCGATGAAAACGATGTGCGTTCCATGGGGCGTACCGCTGCGGGAGTGCGGGGAATACGATTGCAAGCGGGGCAACAAGTGATTGCGGCAGTGATCGTCAACCCCGACAGTGAGCAGAGCATATTGATTGCATCGGAGAATGGCTATGGCAAACGCACACGGGTTACCGAGTTCCCCTTGCAGCATCGGGGCGGGCAGGGCGTGATCGCAATGCAGATTTCTGCCAGAAATGGTGCGCTCGTGGGCGCCGCTCTCGTCGATCAGGGCGATGAAGTGATGCTTATCACCAATGGTGGGATATTGGTGCGCACTGCAATCGATGATATTTCCGAAGTTGGACGAAATACCCAGGGAGTAACGCTGATTCGTCTGGGTAAGAACGAAAAACTAGTTGAGATCGAACGCGTTGAGCACCTTGGTGGAGAGGATGAAGCGGATGAAGATGAATCATCCGCGCCGTTACATTAAAACCCCAAAGGGACTCAAATGATCCATCGCAGTGCCCCATACAGCGCGTGCCAGATGGCCCGGGTTAAGGTGCGACTCGCCGGCAATCACCCAGTCCTGATCAAGAAGTGCAACACAAAAGCCATGCTGCGCCCGACTGCCTTAACTATACAGTAAAGACTGCCACGCAGGGCGAGCGTGGGCGGGTGCTGCCCGTTCGCGTTAAAATATGTCACACTGAGAGCATCGTGTTTAAATTGAAATTTGGAAGTCAGCAGTAGACAGGTCGCAGGGTCGTGTTATCTGTAGGCCAAACAATTACTGGGCTTGGCTGTAGGTTCAAAGTGTCAGGCACTCCAAGGACTGATTTAAAACGATGAACCATCGGGCGCGTCTCACTGTATAGGGTTAACTGTATAGATTATGGCGCGTTTTGGGATAGCGTGAGTATCGTGTACGGGAGAAATGCATCGCAATGAGTAGAATCTTTAACTTTAGTGCTGGCCCTGCCATGTTGCCAGAAGTCGTGTTGGAACGGGCGCAGTCAGAAATGCTGGATTGGCACGGCACAGGCATGTCTGTAATGGAGATGAGTCATCGGGGAAAAGAGTTTCTGTCCATTGCAGACAAGGCCGAGTCGGATCTGCGTGCGCTTTTGAGTATTCCAGACAATTACCGCGTTTTATTCCTACAAGGCGGGGCTAGCGGGCAATTTGCCGGGGTGCCTATGAATCTGTTGGGGGATAAGCGGATAGCTGACTACATCAATACGGGAGCGTGGTCGAAAAAGGCGATCGCAGAAGCTAAAAAGTATGCGCAAGTCAATGTTGCGGCCAGCAGCGAAGCCGAAAATTTCACCACCGTGCCTGCACAAGATCAATGGCAACTGAGTGACGATGCCGCCTATGTCCATATTACTTCAAATGAGACGATTGGCGGGGTTGAATACCCATTTACCCCAGATACGGGTGATCGGCCGCTGGTGGCGGACATGTCCTCGACGCTATTGTCCAGGCCAATCGATGTGATGCGTTATGGCGTAATTTATGCGGGCGCGCAAAAGAATATTGGGCCCGCAGGATTGACAATAGTCATAGTCAGAGACGATCTCATTGGTCATGCACGAGTGGAAACCCCCTCGGTCATCGACTATCGGGTCCAGGCCGAAGCCGGGTCTATGAGCAATACGCCGCCCACGTATAGTTGGTATATTGCCGGGCTTGTTTTTCAGTGGATCAGGCAGCAAGGTGGTCTGGCGTCGATGAGTGCGCTCAATCAGCGCAAAGCGGAATCGTTGTATGCGGCCATCGATGCGTCTGATTTTTATCAAAACCCTGTCGATCCAAACTGCCGATCATGGATGAATGTACCATTTACTCTCGCAGATGACACGCTGGATAAAACCTTTCTGGAAGGGGCTGAGCAGGCAGGGCTGATGTTTTTGAAAGGACATCGTTCTGTAGGGGGGATGCGCGCTAGCCTATATAATGCGATGCCTGAAGAAGGTGTCCGCGCACTCATCGATTACATGCACATATTTGAACAGCAACATGGATAAATATCGCATTCTGACGCTGAACAATATCGCGGCCAAGGGTTTGGCGCGCTTTCCATTGGAACGCTATGAAATTGCGTCTGAGTGGTCTCAGCCAGACGCCATACTCCTACGATCCTTTAATATGCACGAAATGGCGTTGCCAGATTCCGTGTTGGCGGTAGGGCGTGCTGGGGCTGGTGTTAATAATATTCCCGTAGCAGATTTGAGCCACATGGGGGTGCCAGTGTTCAACGCGCCCGGTGCCAATGCCAATGCAGTGAAAGAGCTGGTCATTGCTGCGATGCTGCTGGGGTGCAGGAATATTTGCCAGGCCTGGGATTTTTCGCGTGCCCTCGCTGGTGATGATGGAATGATTTCCAAAGCAGTGGAGAAAGGCAAAAAGCAGTTTGCCGGATTCGAGCTGCCGGGGAGGACGTTGGGCGTGATCGGTCTGGGTGCGATTGGTGTTCGGGTGGCGAATGCCGCGCGGGCTTTGGGAATGCGTGTGGTTGGTTTCGATCCGACGATTACCGTGGAACGAGCCTGGGAACTTTCGGCCGAAGTGATTCCCGCCAAGTCGGCTGACGAGGTGTTTACCCAGGCGGATTTCATTACTTTTCACGTGCCGTTGATCGAATCGACGCGTCATTTGGTCAATGCTGAGCGACTGGCCCTCATGAAAGATGAGGTCGTGATTATCAATTTGGCACGTCAGGGTATCGTTGATGACTCGGCGACCCTGGAAGCACTGAATGCCGGGAAAGTTTATGCATATATTACCGATTTTCCGTCTAACTTAATCAAAGATCATCCGCGCACCATTGCGCTACCTCATTTGGGTGCGTCAACCCGGGAAGCTGAAGAGAACTGTGCCGTCATGGTTGCCGATGAGGTGCGTGATTATCTTGAACATGGCGTAGTGAGGCATTCTGTAAATTTTCCAGAAGTGGTTTCGCTACCCAGTGGTGAGGCACGGGTCTGTGTCGTCAACGAGAATCGACCGGATATGCTGGGCCAGATTTCGCACCTGTTAGGGCGTTCCGGCCTGAACATCCGGCATATGATGAATGAATCCAGGGGTGAGATTGCGTATACCGTTGTCGATCTCGACGAGAAGGTGCAGATGGCTTGTTGCGAGAGTTTGCGGGAGATCGAGGGTATTCTCAAAGTGAGAGTGCTTCAGTGAGCGACGTCAATACGTTGCAAACTATCCGTGAGCGCATCGATTCGATCGATGCGGAGATTCTAGCGTTGATTTCGGAGCGGGCTCGCTGTGCTCAGGAAGTCGCCGAGGTTAAACGTGCTCAGGGAGAGGAGCCTACCTTCTATCGGCCTGAGCGGGAGGCGCAGGTCTTGCGTCGTATCCAGATGCTGAACGCAGGGCCACTGGACGATGAAGAAATGGCGCGCTTGTTTCGTGAAATCATGTCAGCCTGTCTTGCCGCGGAAGAACGCCAACGGGTGGCTTACCTCGGGCCGGAGGGCACGTTTACGCAAGCCGCAGCATTCAAACATTTCGGCCATTCGGTAGAAACACGGCCCCTCATGGCAATCAATGAAGTGTTTAGAGAGGTCGAGTCTAAGACCTGCGAATACGGCGTGGTGCCCATTGAGAACTCTACTGAGGGTGTGGTGAATCATACGCTGGATAGCTTTCTTACGTCTGAGCTGATGATCTGTGGCGAGGTTGAGATTCGCATTCATCAGCATCTTTTGTCCAAGGCGGCTCAATTGAGTGAGATTCAGCGGATCTATTCGCATCCGCAGTCACTTGCTCAGTGTCGCAACTGGTTGGATAATTACATTCCGCATGCCGAGCGAATTTCTGCTTCGAGTAATGCAGAAGCCGCGCGTAAAGCTGCTCAGGACGCGCGTTCGGCAGCGATCGCTGGAGAAGCAGCAGCCGATATCTATCACCTTAACTTTCTTAGCAGGAATATTGAGGACAATCCCGAAAACGTAACCCGTTTTCTCGTAATTGGGCATCAGCAGGTCCCCCCGAGCGGAGACGACAAGACCTCGCTATTGGTATCCGCCAAGAATGAGCCTGGGTCTTTGTATCAGGTGCTCTCGCCGTTTGCGGAAAATCAAGTGAGCCTGAATCGTATCGAGTCCCGCCCCTTCCCAGGCGTCAACTGGGAGTATGTATTTTTTCTTGACCTGACCGGGCATCGCAGTGACCCGCATATTGCCAAGGCTTTGCAGCAACTGGAGCAGGCAGCCAAACATGTTCGGGTGCTCGGGTCGTATCCACGAGCCGTTTTGTAAATTATGAATCAATCATTGATCGATGTTGCAATCCCGGGCGTGCAGGGATTGCATCCCTATGTGCCAGGGAAACCGGTTGAAGAACTACAACGCGAGTTAGGTTTGACGCAGGTGGTCAAATTGGCCTCGAATGAAAATCCCTTAGGGATGAGCCCCTTGGGAATGGCGGCTGCAAAAGAAGTATTGGAAGGTTTGAATTATTATCCCGATGACCTCGGGTTTCGATTGAAAGCGCGGTTGGCCGAGCAACATGGAGTCGATCCCGGGCAAATCACTTTGGGGGCTGGCTCCAGTGATGTTTTGGAAATGGTCGCACATAGTTTTTTGCAGCCGGGTCGGAATGCGGTGTACGCCGCACATAGCTTCGCCATGTATGCCATCTATACTCAGGCCAGTGGGGCGGAGGCGCATGTCGCGCCGGCAATGGCCGCAGATGATCCACAGATGCCGTATGGCCACGATCTCGACGCCATGGCGGATCAAATCGATGCCCACACGCGAGTCGTCTTCATTGCCAATCCCAATAATCCCACGGGCACCTGGTTGGAAAAAGAGGCGCTCAAACGCTTTATCGATGCAGTCCCGCCAGAGGTCGTGATCGTGTTGGATGAGGCCTATACCGAGTATGTGACCGATTCTGACTTTCCCAATGGGCTGGCTTGGGTTGATGACCACCCGAATCTTCTTGTAACCCGCACCTTTTCTAAGATTTATGGGTTGGCAGGGTTGCGCATCGGCTATGGCGTGAGCAGTGCTGAGCTGGCTGGGGTGATCAACCGCGTGCGGGCCCCCTTCAATGCCAATTCCGTGGCATTGGCAGCGGCGGAAGCGGCATTAGACGATGTGCATTTCATAGAAAAAAGCCAGGCGGTCAATGCTGCGGGTTTGCAACAGTTATGCGCAGGATTCGAAGCTTTGGGGCTGGCAACACTGCCCAGCGCGGGTAACTTTGTCTGTGTCGATTTTGGGCGTCCGGGCACGCCACTGTTTGAGGCCTTGTTACGTGCAGGTGTCATTGTGCGGCCGGTCGCTAATTATGGGCTACCCAACCATTTACGTATTACCGTCGGCACTGCGGAGGAAAACCAGTTTTGCCTGCGGGCCGTCGAGCAGGTTTTAGCACAGTGATCGAGCGGCTTTGCTTAATCGGGGTTGGATTGATCGGGGGGTCTCTGGCCTTAGCGCTCAAGGCCGCCGATGCCTGTCACTATGTGGTGGGCGTGGGTCGAAACCCTGACAATCTCGATGACGCGCTGCGTCTTGGGATCATTGATGCGGCGAGTCATGATGCTGTTGCGGCGGTTAAGGATGCGGATCTGGTTGTTCTTGCGGTACCTGTAGGTATGACCGAATCTGTTTGTCGCAGCATCGCACCGGCACTTGATCCCAATGCCATCCTGACGGATGTAGGGAGTGTGAAAGGCAGTGTGATAGAACAGGTGACCAAGGCTTTTGGCGCTGTGCCGCCCCGCTTTGTACCGGGGCATCCAATAGCTGGGACCGAGAAGAGCGGCGCGCGACATGCGTTTGCGTCATTGTTCGCCGAGCGCAATGTCATCCTTACGCCATTAATGCATACCGATCCGGATGCGGTGGAGACCGTGCAACGGCTTTGGCTGGCCTGTGGCGCCGTGGTGGAAACCATGGACTACGCGAAACACGATCGTATTTTGGCGGCTACCAGCCATCTGCCGCACATGCTGGCATTTGGTTTGGTCGATAGCTTAGCTAGGCTCCAAGATTCTGACGAAATCTTTCGCTTTGCGGCAGGCGGATTTCGTGATTTTACGCGCATTGCGTCAAGTGACCCGACGATGTGGCGAGACATCTGCCTACATAATCGTGACGCGTTGCTACAGGCATTGACCCGTTATGAAGACGATCTGGCCCGGTTACATGACGCCATTGAGCGCGGTGATGCCGAAGTTCTCAGTGAAATATTCACCCGCGCAAAGTCTGCGAGGGATCAGTTGGTGGTAGATCTATGACACAGTCCGAGCTTAGGTTTATAACGCGTCCAGGCGGCGAGGTGCAGGGGCGTTTACGGGTCCCCGGAGACAAGTCTATTTCGCATCGATCTATCATGTTGGGCGCGCTTGCCGAAGGTACCACCCAGGTTAGTGCGTTTTTGGATGGTGAGGACTGCTTGGCGACTTTGAATGCCTTTCGCGCGATGGGCGTCCCCATTGAAATCACCACGTCGGGCAGTCTCAGTATTCAGGGGGTTGGATTGCATGGGTTGCAAGCACCGCAAATGCCGCTGTATTTAGGCAACTCTGGGACCTCAATGCGTCTGATGACCGGTTTGCTGGCCGGGCAGGCATTCGACGTGGCATTAACCGGAGATGCTTCTTTGAGCCGACGCCCCATGAGACGTGTTACCGAACCTTTGACACGGATGGGTGCGCAAATCGATACCGCGCCAGAGGGTCGTCCTCCTTTGACAATCCACGGAGGGCATGCGCTGCATGGTCTGACGTATGCGATGCCAATCGCCAGTGCGCAAGTGAAGTCGTCACTCTTGCTGGCAGGTTTGTATGCTGAGGGGGAGACTTGTGTCATCGAACCAGCGCCGACTCGCGATCACACAGAAAGGATGTTGAAGGGGTTCGGCTATCCAGTCGATCGGCAGGGTGAGCAAGTTTGTCTGCGGGGGGGCGGGCGACTGACAGGAACGCGCATCGACGTTCCTGCAGATATTTCCTCGGCTGCTTTTTTCCTCGTTGCTGCGAGCATTACGCCGCATGCAGAACTTTGGTTGGAACATGTGGGTGTAAACCCAACCCGTACGGGGGTGATCGAGATTTTAAAGCTCATGGGAGCGCAGATCACATTACATAATCAGCGGGAAATTGGGGGTGAACCGGTTGCTGATTTGCAGGTGCAGTCTGCGCCACTGCACGGGATTGATATCCCTGAAGCACTCGTACCGTTGGCGATAGACGAGTTTCCAGTGTTATTTGTCGCTGCAAGTTTCGCCGAGGGTGTCACCCGATTGACTGGGGCTGCCGAGTTGCGGGTTAAAGAGAGTGATCGCATACAGGTGATGGCCGATGGCCTACAGGCCTGTGGCGGCGAGGCAGAAGCGACGCCCGACGGCATCGTAATTCGGGGAAAGGCGTTGCGCGGTGGCGTGGTTGAATCGCATGGTGATCATCGTATTGCGATGGCGTTTAGTATCGCGGGTATACGCGCATTGGAGCCTATTGAGATTCATGACTGTGAGAATGTCAATACGTCATTCCCTGGCTTTGTGGAAGCCTGCAATCGGGTTGGAATGAAGCTGGAGCAGATGCAATGAACAGTCGCCCTGAATCCGCGGTAGCGCCAGTCATAACCATTGATGGTCCGAGTGGCTCGGGCAAGGGGACTCTGAGCCGCTTGCTTGCCAGGCGTTTGGGTTGGCACTGGCTCGACAGTGGGGCGCTGTATCGTTTGCTGGCGCTGGCTGCAACTCAGGACAATATCGCGCTGGAAGATGTCGCTGCTTTAGTCGATAAAGCACATCAGCTGGACATACGCTTTGAAGAATCCGCAGATGGTGAACCACAAATCTATTTGTCCGGGCAACGGGTTACAGATGCATTACGTACCGAGCAGTGTGGGAAGGTGGCTTCCAAAGTCGCAGCAATCCCGGCAGTGCGTGCTGCCTTGTTAGACCGCCAACGTGCGTTTCGGCAGCTGCCGGGGCTGGTTGCGGATGGACGGGATATGGGTACGGTTGTATTTCCAGATGCAGATTTGAAGATTTTTCTTGACGCGAGTATTGAAGAGAGAGCCAACCGACGTCAAAAGCAGTTGAAAAAACAAGGGCTTGATATTAGTATGGGCGACCTTTTTCAAGAGATCTCGGCGCGGGATCAGCGTGATATGAATCGCGCGGTCTCTCCATTGCGTCCCGCTGAGGACGCGAAGCATATCGATTGCTCCGCGATGACAATCGATGAAATGCTCGAAACGGCGTTGGGATTTGTTCGCGAAAAAGGCTGGGTGGCAGCAGGATAGCCCAGAGAACCGCCGTGATATTGCGTGCTGAGTTTTCATCATGGAGCGCTTGTCCGAAGTTCGACGAAGACGTCGCTCTACGGACTCTTCCAGCTGCCGATTGATCAACACTAACGTCATGGTAAGCCAATGGGTATTCCCAGGGTTTGCTGTTTTATTAATTAGGTTAATTTTTAATGTCTGAATCTTTTGCAGAGCTGTTCGAGGAAAGTCTCGCTTATACAACGATGAAGCCGGGTGCCATTATCAATGGCACGGTGATTGATATTACGCCTGACATGGTTGTAGTCAGCGCGGGTCTGAAATCTGAAGGGGTTATCCCCATCGAACAGTTCATTAATGCCGATGGTGAAATTGAATGTCAGGTCGGTGATATCGTAGAAGTCACTCTGGATGCGGTGGAGAACGGCCTCGGAGAGACACGCCTTTCAAGAGAAAAAGCCAAGCGCGCCAAAGCCTGGGAAGAGCTTGAAAAGGCATATGAAAATGATGAAATTGTCAAAGGTGTTTTGACCGGTAAGGTGCGGGGTGGTTTTACCGTCGAATTGGGCACCATCCGTGCGTTTCTTCCGGGCTCTTTGGTGGACGTGCGTCCGGTCAGGGATACCGCTTACCTGGAAGGCAAGGAACTCGAATTCAAGCTTGTCAAACTCGATCAAGCACGGAATAACGTGGTTGTCTCCCGCCGTGCTGTGGTGGAATCTGAGTACAGCGCCGAACGCGAAGCATTGCTGGAAAATCTGCAGGAAGGTCAAACCGTCAAAGGCGTAGTCAAAAATCTCACCGATTACGGCGCGTTCCTCGATTTAGGGGGCGTGGATGGATTGCTGCACATTACCGATATGGCCTGGAAACGGGTTAAGCACCCTTCCGAAGTGGTAGAGATCGGTCAGGAGATCGAAGTCAAGGTATTGCGGTTTGATCGCGAACGTAATCGTGTTTCGTTGGGCCTCAAGCAGTTGGGTGAAGATCCTTGGGCGGACATCACGCGACGTTATCCGGAGCATACCCGTTTATTTGGGAAGGTTACGAATATCACCGATTATGGCTGTTTTGTCGAAATCGAGGATGGCGTAGAAGGTCTGGTGCACGTCTCTGAAATGGATTGGACCAACAAAAATGTCAATCCCGCCAAGGTGGTCCATCTTGGTGATGAGGTCGAGGTGATGATTCTCGATATCGACGAGGAGCGGCGACGCATTTCACTCGGTATGAAGCAATGTCGTCCGAACCCATGGGAAGACTTTGCAGCCAACTACAATAAAGGTGATCACGTCAAAGGCAAGATTAAGTCGATCACCGACTTCGGTATTTTCGTGGGACTCGAAGGTGGCATCGATGGCTTGGTCCATCTGTCGGACATCTCCTGGAATCTGCCTGGAGAAGAGGCCGTGCGTGACTACAAGAAGGGTGATGAGCTTGAGACTGTGGTATTGGCAGTGGACCCTGAACGTGAGCGGATCTCTCTGGGAATCAAACAGTTGGACAAAGATCCCTTCTCGCAGTTTATGGCTGAGCACCCGAAAGGCAGTATTGTCAACGGTGTCGTGAAAGAGGTGGACGCCAAAGGCGCCGTTATCGAATTGGGTGATTCCGTAGAAGGCTATCTCAGGGCTTCAGAGCTGTCCCGCGACCGTGTTGAGGATGCAACAACTGTATTGCAGCCTGGAGATGAGGTGGAAGCCAAATTTGTGGGTTTGGATCGGAAGTCCCGCACGATTTCGCTGTCTATTAAGGCGAAAGAGAGCGATGAAGAGCAAGAAGTCATGCAGGAATACAGTAATCAAAGAGTTACTGCGAACCCTATGCAGGATGCTCTGCGTGATCTGAAGTCCAAAATGGGAAGCAAAGACGCTTCGTAGCAGCGCAGCAGGGATAAGTGACGCTGAGCGCATGTTGTGAATGTCTTAGTGTCACATCCTCCCGGCACGGCGGAGGCATAGAAGGGGCTGTTTGCCCTCGGTTAAGCACTCCGGAGCGTTGTGCTTGGGACGTCTTTTCATTCTCGCCTTATATAGGCAGTGACAGGTCGATTGGACCCAGGCTAGACCTGGGTCCTTTCCGTATTCCAACAAACCACAACCGGATCACATGACCAAATCAGACTTGATTGAGGTTTTGACTAAAAAACAACCTCACCTTGCGCCAAAGGATGTAGAGCTGTCTGTAAAGATTCTGCTTGAGCAAATGAGTCGGGCATTATCTGCAGGCGAGCGTATCGAAATACGCGGTTTCGGCAGCTTTTCTCTGCACTTTCGCCCACCCAGAATGGGGCGTAACCCGAAAACGGGTGATGCTGTCGAATTGACGGGTAAATATGTGCCGCATTTCAAGCCTGGCAAGCAGTTGCGTGAGCGAGTCATGGACGCAGCCGGCCAACCGATTAAAGAGTAGTTCAAGCGCATTGTCGGCGTCTTGGTCTTGCTATGTGCACCCATTCCTACCTCTGACACATTATTCTGGTGACATTCTGGCGTTTCTTTCTCTTGCCCTAGTCCTGTCATTATTCAAATGAAGTCTTTTTTCTATTTTCTAGTGTTTGCAGCTGTCATCATCGGCGCGATTCTTTTTACGATAATGAATCCTGCTGTGGTCGAGATTAATTTAATGCTGACGACCTTGAGCCTCCCGTTTTCACTGATTGTACTGAGCAGTATTTTGTTGGGTGTATTTCTCGGTATCCTCATCGGGGGTATGATGGTGCTTGGGCGAAAAAGGGAGATTCGTCGCTTACGCAAAGCACTCGCAAACGCTGAAAAAGAGTTGTCCAATTTGCGTAAAATGCCACTCAAGGACGTCACTTCATAATAGACAAGTGGGGTAAGATAAGGTTATGGAGCCTTTCCTCTGGCTATTATTGCCAGTTGCAGCTTTGTCGGGTTGGATTACGGCGAAACTGTCGAATCGTAAGGCTCAGCCTGATCCGGGCCACACCAATCCATTTAGCCAGCATTGCATTCAGGGTTTAAATTACTTACTGAGCGAGCAGTCCGATAAAGCGATCCAGCATCTTGTCGAAATGGTGGATGTAGATGAAGATACAGTCGAAACGCATCTGGTACTTGGTAGTCTGTTTCGGCGGCGGGGAGAAGTCGACCGTGCCATACGGATCCATCAAAATATTATCGCCCGACCGAGCCTGTCTCCCCAGCAACGTTCGAATGCCTTGCTTCAACTAGGCTTGGACTATCTGAAAGCGGGATTGCTCGATCGGGCGGAAGCCATTTTTCTGCAGTTGGCCGATACCGGTTTTAGCAAGCAGGAGGCCTATGATTACCTTGCATCCGTTTATGAGCAGGAAAAAGAGTGGTCTTCCGCTATCAAAGCGGTTTCGAGGTTGGAAAAAGCAGGGGGCGAGAGTCAGGTAAAGCGCCTGGCGCATTATCATTGTGAGCTGGCAGAAAAATATATGCGTGAGCGGCGTGCAGACTTGGCGAAACAAGAGGTCAAACTAGCGCTGGTTACCGATGACGAGTGCATCCGCGCGTATATTCAGTCCGGCGATTTACACCTGAGTCGGGGAGAGCGCAAAGAGGCATTGAGAGCGTTCGCCCATGGGCTGCAGCGTGATCACTACTTTTCACCCATTATCCTCAAGCATCTCTACGATTATTTTTCCACCCACGGTGAACTCAAACATCTCATTGATTTCATAAATCACCATGCGGATTGTCGCAAGGATGCGGCTGCCCGCTTTTTTCTGGTGCGCAGCTATGACGAGCTGGGGGAAGCACAAGAGGTAGATGAGCTTTTGCATGAGGAACTGAATCGTGAGGAAGCGTCGCCTTACATTATCAAGTCGTTTCTTGAAATGATGAGTCAACGAACCTCGGGAGAGACGAGTAGCTCATTTCGTGCATTGGAGCGGGTGTTGTCATCACGCCTCAGTACCTATATGGCGTGCCAGTGCAAACACTGTGGATTTGAATCCAATGCTATTTTCTGGCAATGCCCGAGCTGTCAGAATTGGGGTACCGTGCGTCCTTATCCCAACCCGTTGGAATACACTTGGTTAGATCGGGAAGTAACATGACAACAGACTCACCCATTATTGTGGCATTGGATTTCAAGCGTGCAAACGATGCACTGGCATTGGTCCAGCGTTTAGATCCTAGCGAATGTCGGCTTAAGGTGGGGTTTGAGCTGTTTGTAGCCCAAGGCCCCGGTTTTATCGAACGCCTTCAACAACTGGGGTTTGAGGTGTTTCTCGATTTGAAGTTTCACGATATTCCCAATACTGTTGCCGCAGCTTGTCGTGTCGCAGCCGACTTAGGGGTTTGGATGGTGAATGTGCATGCCAGTGGTGGACAGCGAATGATGGCAGCGGCGCGGGAAGCACTAGACCAGACGCGCGGAAAACGACCGATACTGATTGCTGTGACGGTGCTCACTTCGCTCGAGCGCCAGGACCTCGAGCCGATTGGTTGGAATAGGGAGCCGGAGGAACAGGTTTTACGTTTGGCCAAACTTGCGCATGCGGCAGGTGTTGAGGGGGTGGTTTGCTCTGCGCAGGAAGCCGCACGCCTGCGCAAGCAAGAGGGTGAGGAGTTTCTATTGGTGACGCCAGGAATTCGCATGACGCTGGCGCAGAGTGATGATCAGCGCCGCATTTTGACCCCCAAGGCAGCGATGGCGGCAGGGAGTAACTATTTGGTCGTTGGGCGTCCCATAACACGAGCTTCCGATCCTTCGAAAACAATAAACGAGATACTGGTCTCGTTGGGAGAATGAAACAGTTTGCTACCATTTCGATCGAAATTTAAGAGGCGCAACCTTAAAGGACAAAACTATGCCCCAAAAAATACGTAAAGCCGTTTTCCCCGTGGCAGGCTTGGGTACCCGCTTTCTACCCGCTACCAAAGCAAACCCCAAGGAAATGTTACCAGTCGTCGATAAGCCGTTGATTCAGTATGCCGCTGAAGAAGCGGTTGCGGCCGGCATCACTGAGCTGATTTTTGTCACAGGGCGTAATAAACGTTCTATTCCAGATCACTTTGACAAAGCCTACGAGCTGGAGATGGAGCTGGAACATCGTGGTAAGGAGAAGTTATTGGAGTCGGTGCGCAGCATTATTCCGCCTGAAGTTATGTGTGTGTATATTCGCCAGGCCGAAGCGTTAGGTCTGGGACACGCTGTTTGGTGTGCCAAGAATGTTGTCGGCGATGAACCGTTTGCTGTCATTCTGGCCGATGATTTGATCGCACCAGCCAATGGGCAGAGTGGTTTGGCAGAAATGGTAGACGTCTACAATTACCACGGTTGCAGCGTCCTTGGTTCAGAACGCGTACCGCCCGAAGAGACCTTTCGATACGGTGTTGTTGCGGCCGAAGAGACGGGAGAGCGGCTCTGGAATGTCAATGGCATTGTCGAAAAGCCCCAGCCTGAAGACGCGCCGTCCAATGTTGCAGTGGTAGGGCGATATATTTTGACCCCGCATATCTTCGAGATGATTGAAAAGACGGGGCAAGGTGCAGGAGGGGAAATCCAACTGACCGATGCAATTGCTGCGCTATTGAAGATGGAGCGGGTGTTGGCTTATGAGTTCAAAGGCAAGCGTTATGATTGTGGTGACAAGCTCGGATACCTCAAAGCCACGGTTGAATATGGTTTGAAACACAATGAGCTCAAAGAGGGGTTTGCAGATTATTTGCGTGAGCTCAACATAGACGAGCTGTTGTAGTGCAAGATTGATCGCGACAGGGAAGCTATGTAGGGCGGGTAGGTCGGAGATCACCCTGGCGCGATGACCGGTAACAAAGTTGATCGTGCTCTGCCGGTGCGCTATGGCCTGTCTGTAAAATCCGTGTAGTTCGGGCCTGCGCTGGCCCGGTGATGCCCCGCTGGCCTATGGAACCGCAGCCCGGTCTCCGACGTTCGGCGCACTGTCGCAGCGGAGCAGGCATTAAGGGTGTAGCCTGGTGGGGGGTTAGGCTACGCCGTCTATCGCGACAAACGTTGAGGCAATGGCATGCAGGCTTTTGTCAATACGTGCCAGATCTTACTCAGATAATACCGTTTGCAGCCAAGCGGCGTTTAATCCGACAGGCAGCTCATCTGGAGTAGCCGCTGCGGCGTCGGATCATCGCAAAGATGCCCTGCCTACTTCTCTCTTGAGGCCTGCGCGCTATTACTCATCAGGCAGCGTAGAGAAGGCGGACTTTGCGGCATCCAATGTGTGCTGAATGTCAGTTTCGCTGTGAGCGCTGGACACAAAACCTGCTTCGTAGGCCGATGGAGCCAGATAGACGCCATGATCAAGCATGGCATGGAAAAAGTGTGAAAAATGCGCCAGATTGCATTGGGTCGCCTGGGTGAAACTCGTGACTCGTTTGGCTTGTGTGAAGAAGATGCCAAACATGCCGCCGACCTGACTGGCGGCAAATGGAATGCCTGCATCCTCCGCCAGTTCCACTAAATTGTCGATCAAATGGGTCGTTTTTGCGGTTAATGCCGTATAGAAATCTGGTTCTGAGATAATGTCCAGGGTGGCCAGGCCTGCAGTCATGGCGATTGGGTTGCCCGATAGCGTGCCCGCCTGATACACCGGCCCGACGGGAGCGAGATATTCCATTACATCACGACGCCCACCCAACGCACCGACCGGCATGCCTCCTCCAATGATTTTGCCCAGAGTGGTTAAATCCGGTCGAACTCCATAGAGAGATTGAGCGCCTCCTAGAGCGACGCGGAAGCCCGTCATCACCTCATCAAAAATTAACAGGCTGTCAAATTGATCGCACAGTTCGCGGAGCCCTTCGAGAAAGCCAGGTTCCGGCGGGATACAGTTCATATTGCCAGCCACAGGCTCAACGATAATGCAGGCAATCTCCGCACCGAGGGCCTCGAATACGAGTTTCACGCTTTCAATATTATTGTATTCCAGGGTTAAGGTATGCTGCGCGAGATCGGCGGGTACGCCCGGGGAATTGGGCACACCCAATGTCAAGGCTCCAGACCCAGCTTTGACGAGCAGGGAGTCCCCGTGGCCGTGATAGCAGCCTTCAAACTTCACGATTTTGTCTCTTCCCGTAAAGCCGCGCGCTAAACGGATGGCGCTCATGGTGGCTTCGGTCCCCGAGCTGACCATTCTGACTTCATCCATACTGGGTAGAATGTCACAAACCCTGCGGGCGAGTTCGATTTCAATGGCCGTTGGCGCGCCGTAACTCAAACCCCGGGTGGCGGCTTCCTGAACTGCTTGAACAATGCGTGGGTGCGCGTGACCTGCAATCATGGGCCCCCAGGATCCAACGTAGTCGATATAGCGGTTACCATCCACATCGTAGAGATAAGCGTCATCGGCACGCTCGATAAAGACGGGCGTTCCACCAACGCCTTTAAAGGCGCGTACGGGAGAGTTTACGCCACCAGGGAGGTAGTGTTGCGCTTGTTCGAACAGTTCTTGCGAGCGTGATAAATGCATTGTTTAAGGTAATTTGTGACTGGGAGCCAGTGATTATGCCTAAAGAAGTGTGGACTGCGCAAAGCCAAGCGGTAGTTCGGATCGTTCACTACCGGGTCGAACGGCCCAATTTGGGCATGGTTTAAGTACGTTGGATCTGGCTTCAGATTAAGGAAGCTCTGATCAATTCGTAACACGGCATCTTGCGGCGCAAAACCGCCTACTTCTGCGTTGCGGATCTTCGCAATAGCCTGCTATTACCTGCGATCCGCGCCTTGAGCTGGACGATTTTTCACCACAATCTGCGCGCGCCAGAATAAATCAGAGCTTCGTTAAGGCGTTGTCGCGCACCGGAAATGTAGAGGCGCGTGGTCAGTGACCGGCGGACACGAAAAAATAATGTCGCCAACAGGCGATGGACGGCGATACCACTAAGTTGTGCTACTTTTTTCAATGCGGCCGATTCACTCTCTTTAGACGTACAGGCCCGTGCTGTGTCCGTGGGGCAGCGATCGGCGTGCCCTTTCTTTTGGTTCTTTTATTTGGGCGAGCAAAGAAAATGAACTCGCGTGTGGCAACCTCCGTTTGAAAAGCATCTTGACGGTAACGGCGCGTAATCACTCACCAAGCTGCTTACAGAATGCTTTCGGGTCGGCACTAAGAAACGGGTTTACGATTGGGTTTAAGCTCAAACGGGTATTTATCTTTACGCCGCTATGTACTAGTACCTCGTCCAGTTTAAAATGACGGACTCAGCGCTTTTGTGATGCTGCGCATCAAGGCGCAGTGCGCAGGCAATGGCAGCGTCCTTGG
>JANTGD010000009.1 GCA_024763135.1 Thiotrichales bacterium
TTGCCAAGGACGCTGCCATTGCCTGCGCACTGCGCCTTGATGCGCAGCATCACAAAAGCGCTGAGTCCGTCATTTTAAACTGGACGAGGTACTAGTGGAGCACCGAACTTGCATTGCATCACAGCCTGGGTAAAACATAGCACTAAAGCTTCTGTTCCATGCGTTGAAATAGTATAAAAGGCTGCTTTGCAGCAACCGGTTACCATTATGCAGTGTTTCAAAGCTTATGATGTACGCGCTAAAGTGCCTGAACAGCTCAACGAGGCAGTGGCCTATCGCATAGGTCGGGCTTATGCACAGGTGCTGACGCCCGATTCAGTGGTAGTGGGCTACGACATTCGATTGACCAGTCCTAGTTTGGCTGACGCTCTGGCAGAAGGGCTGTTGGACGAAGGGGTCGATGTTTATGACATCGGTATGTGTGGCACTGAGGAAATCTACTTTGCTACGTCGCATTTCAAGATGGGCGGTGGCATTATGGTGACCGCCAGCCATAACCCCATCGAATACAATGGCATCAAATTTGTACGTCAGGGTTCTAGGCCATTGAGCAGAGACTCGGGATTGGGTGATATTGAGGCGGCGACCGAGAAAAACGCATTTGGTGAGAAAAAAAATCGCGGCCAACGACGCCCTTTGGCAGCGCGAGAAGCCTATATTGAGCATCTGCTGGGTTACATCGATACCGCAGCACTTCGCCCGTTTAAAATCGTAATCGATCCCGGCAATGGCGGTGCGGGTCTGGTGATGGAGCAATTGGAAAAACATCTCCCGTTTGAGTTTGTAAAGATAAATTACGAACCTGATGGCCGATTTCCCAATGGGGTACCCAATCCCTTGTTACCTGAGAACCGGCATCATGTGACTGAAGCACTCCAAACGCAGCACGCCGATTTGGGCATTGCCTGGGATGGCGATTTCGATCGCTGCTTTCTTTTTGATAATCAGGGTGGTTTTGTGGAAGGCTACTACATCGTGGGCCTTTTAGCCGAAGCCTTTTTAGAAAAGTTTCCCGGATCAAAAGTCGTACATGACCCTCGTTTGACTTGGAATACAATCGATGTTGTTCGTGCTGCCGGTGGTACTCCCATTTTGAGTAAAACCGGCCATGCCTTTATCAAAGACAAGATGCGGGAAGTCGATGCCATCTATGGTGGTGAAATGAGTGGCCATCATTATTTTCGAGATTTTGCTTATTGCGATAGTGGCATGATTCCCTGGTTATTGATTACCGAATTGATGAGCCGCAGCGGTAAATCCCTGGCCGAATTGGTGGGCGAGCGGATGCAAGCGTTTCCCTGTAGTGGCGAAATTAATTTTAAAGTCGCCGATACCCAGGCAGCAATCGCGGAGATAGAGCAGCACTATGCTGCACATGCCAAGGAAGTCGAGCGTATCGATGGTCTGGGTATGAGTTTCGATACCTGGCGTTTCAATTTGCGCGGCTCAAATACAGAACCTGTGCTGCGCTTGAATGTTGAAAGCCGGGGAGATCAGGCGTTGATGGCACAGAAAACTGCAGAACTGTCGAAACTGATACCAGGAAAAAGAGAGTCTCATTAAACCGTGATGTAACTACTTGGCGGATTGTCAAAATGATGACGTGATGATTCAGATTGCCCCTGGAATACATCAATTCAAGGCGCGGATCGCAGGTAACAGCGGGCTATTGCGAAGATCCGCAACGCAGAAGTGGACGATTTTGCGCCGCATGACGCCGTGATACGAATTGATCAGAGCTTTCCTTCAATGAGCAAAATAACGGGCTCCAAATCCGCTCCCCGTGATCCCTGGTATCTAATGGCAGGGATCATTCCGTACGGCGGGCCGTGCTCAGTTGGGATCATTTAGTCGTATTGGGAATATTCTGCATTTTCATTTGTAACTGCATTTGCTCAACAGGATCGAACAATGTGTAATCGGCGCCTGGCTGAAAATCCTTGGCATTGAGCGTGGTCTGCTGAATCGATTTTATCTCTAAAGAATTCTTGCGTAGGAAGTCTTTTGCCTCAATGGGTACGCCATTGAGTTCTGGTACCATTTGTGGGCTGAAATTGCCTGGCATGCCACGAGAGAGGCTGGAGGTTTTCTCGGCCATTCTGCGTGAAATGGCAAACATTTTTTTCATGGTTTGATAGTCTTTTTCAGGGACACCTGCGGCTTTTGGGGTGGCCACACAGGCGCCCGCCGTAAGTTTTCCATCGGTTAAAATATTGGTGACTTCGCAGTCAATGCCTCTCAGTTTCTTATGCGCGCCAGTTCGGTGAACTTCGATTTTTGGTGGTGCTTTCTTTTGCGCGTTTAAGCCCAGTCGTTGTTCGAAGGCTTTACGTTCCTCCGGTGGCAATTTTTGGATTTGCGATAACATGACCTGTTGCATCAACGACATCATGGATGCGGTTTTTTCCAATGTGCCTTCATTCATTTTGACATACTGTTTTCGCGTGTCATCTATCATATAGAGTGTTGATGTATTGGTATCCATCACGAGTCGACCAGGTCGCCTGGGGTCACGCAGTAAAACCAGCCCGTCTTTAATGGCAATGCTGCCAGATTGGTTTGTTTCAATTGCATCAAATTTGATCAGCGTATCGGCTTGAGCATTGCCCAAACCGACAAAAATACTACTCAACAAAAGGGCAAAAAAGTGAATTCGTTGCATATATTTCATGGTTTTATTAGCTCGGAGTCGCATTGAGTTTATGAATAATCTGTTCGAAGTCGACTTCGCCATCGGTCGAGACAGTCAGAACCGGTTCATCTGCTGAGGGATGTTCTACATGTTCGAGTTGATAGCTAAGCACTGTTTGGTTGGCATCCGAAATATTACCCGTCTCGTGGGCACGTCGGGCAATTCTCTCTTGCATGACGGCTTCAGGAGCATGTGCATAGATGACTTTACATGGAACGCCAAGTTGTTCAGCCAAGGCGTAGAAGGGGTCGCGCTGCGCGCGCTTCAGGAACGTCGCATCGACCAGGGCAACGTAGCCAGCGCCAATAATGGTCTGGGCCAGTTGGCGAAGGTGGTCATAGGTTGCCTCGGTGGCTTGGCTGGAATACAAACCGGCATTGAGTTCGTGGCTTTTTATGGTTTGCCCCTCGAATAGACGCTTACGTTCCCGATCTGAGCGAATGCGAAAGGCTTCCATCCGTTCCACTAAACCTTGGCTCAACCAGGACTTACCGCTGCCCGACAAACCGTGCATGAGGATCAACATTGGTTTGCCGTGCTGCACGAAATCTTCGGCGAGATCCATGTAGCTTTGATAGGCTTTAAGTATCTGCGAACGTTCTTCATCGGATACATCCGCTTGGGACAGTCTCAGACCGGCCACCTTCGCGCGGACCACCGCCCGATAGGATTGATAGAACCTCAAGAGCGGCAATCCAGCATAGTCGCCGGTAGTTTCCAGGTAGCGGTTCATAACCCGTTGTGCAAAGTTTCTTGCGCCGCGATCGGTCAGATCCATGGTCAAAAATGCCAGTTCGCTCATGACATCGATCCAGCGAAAGTCTTCATTGAATTCGATACCGTCGAAGATCTGGAGATCTCCTTCATAGAGCGTCATATTTCCCAAATGCATGTCGCCATGGCATTCCCGTATCATTCCTTGGGACTTCCTTTCAGACATCAGTGGCTTGAGTTGGTGGTAGCGTGCTTCTTTACGCGCTTCAAGCCGATCGACTTGGTCTAGTTGTTCGGGATCTGTGAGCAGCGGGCGGATCTGTTCAAAATTCTGCGCAACCGGAGCATAGACTTGCTCAGGCTCACCAAAACGGCTTTCTGCCGGTGCAACGGCCGCTTTGGAATGAAACGCCGCGACCATGTCGGCGATGTCATCGATGATACTTGCCTGGAGCTTGCCCGTGGCCAGCAGGCGATCCAATAGCTGGCTTTGATCAAACCGATGCATTTTCACGGCATACTCAATGGCTTCACCGTCACCTTCGAGTATGGGGGCTTCGAGGGTGCCAGTGATGGGTACCGCATCGATGTACAAACGTGGTGCCAGTCGTTTGTTGAGGCGGATCTCCTCTGCACAGAAGTGACGGCGCGCCGCCAGTGTGGAGAAGTTCAAAAACCCGAAATCCACAGGTTTCTTGATTTTATAGGCTAGCGTGCCAGTGAGCAGGACAGATGAGATATGGGTTTGAATGACTTCTACGTCGGTTTCCCCGCTGTTTTTGCTAAATTCACTCTGGAGTGCTGAGACGAGTTGGTTGTGTTGTTCGACGGTGTTTGCTTCTTCCATTATAGTTAGCGCCCTTATGTAATATGAGACCCATGTGCCAGACTGTATTTGGAATGAGTCGGTAAACCCTTAACCAAGACAATACATAGTTACTATGCTTAATCTCCTACACTGCGGTTTTCTCACCCGCGATGACCGGATAGACGGCCCATACAACGTCGGAATAGATGTAAGCATAAACCACCCAAATGTAAATGATCATCATAGACCAGAGATTGGTTGCAGACCAAGCTTGAATGCATGACGCGACAAAAACCCTCTAAAAAATCCCGTTCCAAAATTTGGAAATCCCTGTCACTGCTGCTACTGATAGGCGTCAGCGTGCTTGGCATGCTTGCCGTTCTCTATGTGCTCAGGCTGGATGCCCGGGTCACCTCGCAGTTCGAAGGTCGACGTTGGGAATTGCCGGCACGAGTTTATGCTCGTCCCAAAGACCTTTACACAGGGCTTGAGATGCAAGCCAAACAGCTGTCTTTTGAATTGGGGCAATTGCACTACGCACGGGTACCCAAAGTGCAAAAGCCGGGAGAATACAGTGATCGTCTAGGGCGCTTTGAGATTTACACCAGAGGTTTCCATTTTCCGGATGAATATCAAGATGCAGCACGTATTGCATTGACGATTGACAATGGAGCCATCACGCGCCTTGAAGATGCAGCAGAGCGACAACCCTTGGGCTTGTTTCGATTAGAGCCGGTACGGATTGCGAATATCTACCCAAAACAGAACGAAGATCGCTTGCTGGTCAAGTTAGATCAAGTCCCGATTCCCTTGCTGACTGCGTTACTGACCATTGAGGACCAATCGTTTTATCAGCATCATGGAGTTCAACCAAAGGCGATTTTTCGCGCCATGTGGGCGAATTTGCGGGCTGGCCATACCGTTCAGGGGGGCTCAACGCTTACCCAGCAGTTGGTGAAAAACTTTTATCTGTCCAATGAACGCACCCTCACGCGTAAACTCAATGAAGCAATCATGGCTTTGTTGCTGGAGTGGCATTACGACAAAAATGAGATTCTCGAAGCCTATCTCAACGAGATTTACCTCGGGCAGGATGGCGCGCGCGCTATTCATGGTTTCGGGCTTGCGGCGCAATTTTATTTTCAGCGCGACCTGTCTGAACTCCCGCCGGAGCAGCTATTCCTACTGGTAGGAATGGCTAAGGGGGCTTCGTACTACGATCCACGCCGTTTTCCCGAACGGGCCTTGGAACGCCGGAATCTAGTCATTAAAACGCTGGTCAAGGAAGGATTGCTCGATGCAGATGCAGCCGCCATACTGGAGCAGAGACCAATCGGTGTGACACCCAAGATTCCCTCGGGCATCACAGCCTATCCCGCTTTTCTCGATCTGGTGCGGCGTCAGCTTCGTCGGGATTACCGTGATGAGGATTTGCGCAGTGAAGGCTTATCGATTTTTACAACCTTCGACCCCTTGATACAGCATCAATCTGAACAGGCGTTACTGAAACAACTGGCGAAAATTGAGAAAGATCGCGGCCTCGAACCGAATGTGTTACAGGGTGCGCTCGTCGTGGCAACGGTTGATCAGGGCGAAGTGCTTGCAATTGTGGGCGGGCGGGATCCGCGGTACGCGGGTTTTAACCGCGCTCTCGACATGCAGCGGCCGGTAGGATCGATGATCAAACCAGCCGTCTATCTGACAGCGTTATCCCACCCAGATCACTATCATCTTTTGACGCAGCTCGACGATAGTGAACTCGTCATGCAGGAACCCGACGGCACTGAATGGCGACCTAAGAACTACGATGAAGAATTTCACGCCCATGTTGCGCTGATTCAGGGGCTCGTCTATTCCTATAATATCGCGACGATCCGATTGGCACTGGAGGTCGGGCTGGAAAATGTGGTGAAAATGGTTCATCAGTTGGGTATTCAGGTACCGGTCGAGCCGTTTCCCTCACTCGCCCTGGGAGCCGCGGAAGTGCCACCGATTGAGGCGCTGCAGATGTATCAAACGATTTCGGCTGGTGGTTACAAGACGCCCTTGCGTGCGATTCTCGCCGTGGTTGATCAACAAGGTCAGACCCTGCAGCGCTACCCTCTGACCGTAGAACAGGCGGCCCGCGCCGATGCTGTGTTTCTTTTAACCACCGCGTTACATCATGTCACAATCAGTGGCACCGCACGTGCGTTACAGTATCTCTTACCAAAACATCTGAGCGTTGCAGGAAAAACAGGTACGACCAATGATCTGCGCGACAGCTGGTTTGGTGGCTTTAGTGGTGAACATGTGGCCATTGCCTGGGTAGGCCGCGACGACAATGAGTCCACCGGGCTCACGGGATCTTCAGGGGCGTTGCGGGTTTGGGCAGAGGTGATGGCACATATCCCAACGCAGCCATTGCAACCATTACAGCCTGATAATATCGATTGGGCCAAAGCGGATGTGTCGACGGGATTACTCGTAGAGCCTACTTGCAATCAGGGCGTGTGGTTGCCCTTTATTCGGGGTTCCCAGTTGCCACAAATGGTCAGTTGCGACGTCGCAGAAACGCTGCGTAGTCTGCAAACTGAGGTAGCGGACGACTCCGCAGCCAGTAATAGTGAATCGGCCAAACCTGCTTCAGGCCCACGGGGTGGCTCAGGATTGAGAGGATTATTTCATTGATTAGAAAAATCAGTACACTGAGTGTATTTATTATCATTGGTTGGATGACAGTCTCATGTGCAGTGCGTCCGGTCACATCACCGTCACCCACATCACGTATGCCCACTCAGGAAGCGATCCCGCCAGAGCAGCCACGTGGTTTGCCACCCGCTGGTGCGCAGACAATCCCAATAGAAATGGGACAGCCCACTTTACCAGAACCCATGGCGCTTCCGCAGGAACCACCCCCGATACAAACAAGTGTGGGGCCGGATTTGAGTACGACTCCGAGGCATCAGAGTCCTGTGGCAGAAAATCCCGTGGTGGCCGGACTGCTGGCATCGGCTGGGCAGTTTGAAGCCAGGGGAGATCTTGCGCGAGCAGCTGCCAGCATCGAGCGCGGCTTAAGAATTCAACCACGCGATCCGTTACTTTGGCAGCGCTTAGCGCGTATTCGCCTGGAGCAGCAGCGGCCCGAACAAGCCGAAACGACAGCGAAAAAATCGATTGCGTTGGCCCGCGGGGATCGCAGCATTATCGCGGAGAGCTGGCGTATTATTGCGCAGGCGCGGCGTCAGAAGGGAGATACCAAAGGCGCTGCGCTGGCCACGGAGCAGGCACGGCAGTATGCACAGTAGGCGCCGTTAAGGAACGACGGTTTTTTTGTGAATCCTCAGATTGCTCAGATATTCTCGACTCAAGGCCCTCTGGCTGCGCAGTTGTCAGGTTATCGACCCCGCGCGGGACAAGTGGCCATGGCGCAAGCGGTTGCCGAGACATTACACAGTGGCCACACTTTAGTCGCAGAAGCCGGCACAGGAATTGGAAAGACGTTTGCCTATCTCGTACCTGCGTTACTCAATGGTGGCAAAATTATTGTCTCAACCGGTACCAAGCACCTTCAAGACCAACTCTATACAAAAGATCTGCCGCTATTGATTGAGGCTTTGAATCTCCAGATTGATGCCGTGCAACTCAAAGGGCGAAGCAATTATCTGTGTCATTACCGCCTCAAACAAGCCTTGCAATCGCTGCCTCAGCGTGGCCACGACGACTTTCTATTGCTAAAGCACATTGAAGCTTGGTCAGAGCGGAGCGAAATTGGCGATCGTGTGGAGTTTGCAGAAATTCCAGAAGAGCATCCCATCTGGCCGCGCGTAACATCAACTGCAGACAACTGTTTAGGTCAAGACTGCCCAGACTACAAGGGGTGTTTTGTTGCCAGAGCCCGTCGTCTGGCACAAGAAGCTGATCTGGTGGTGATCAACCACCACCTGTTTTGCGCTGACCTTGCGTTGCGCGAGACGGGATTTGGCGAGCTATTGCCAGTTGCCGATGGCATCATTATCGATGAAGCGCATCAACTACCTGAGACTGCCATCAATTTTTTTGGGGATACGGTGTCGAGTCGTCAGTTGAATGACCTGGCGAAGGACATTGTCAGCGAATCTCTCAAGGACGCCAGTGACATGCCTGCGCTCATAGAGTTGGCAGACGAACTCTCGCTACAGATCAAGCGTTTCCGGGTGCCATTGGGGGCCTCAGGTCAGAAAGCCGCCTGGGTGCCGCAATTGCATAACTCAGACATCCAAGCAGCCCTCGACGCGTTGATCGCAACACTCGAAGAGATCTGCAAGGCACTTGATGCTGCAGCAGTGAGAGGGCAGGGGTTGCAGACCTGTTTTCGCAGAAGCGCGGGCTTGCTCGGCACGTTGCGGGGCATGCGCGCCCCTCAGGAAAACCACGTCTTATGGTTTGAAACCTCGCGACTGGGATTTATGCTGCGATCGACGCCTTTTGACATTGCCGATCTGTTCAGACGCCATGCAGAACAACTGCAAACCGCTTGGATCTTCACCTCTGCCACATTGGCGGTCGAGCAGGACTTTACTCATTTTACTGAACAACTTGGCTTGCGCGACTATCGACAAGGACTATGGCCCAGCCCCTTTACGTATGAAAATCAAGCACTACTGTGGTTTCCACAGAATCTGCCCTATCCCAACGATCCTAATTATACCGTCTTGGTAAGTGCTTTAGCGCTTAAGCTTATTGAAGCTAATTCCGGGGGAACTTTTTTTCTCTTTACCAGTTATCGCGCACTTCAACAAGCCTATGAATTCCTGAAGACACGCACGTCAAAGCCTCTCTTGGTTCAAGGCTCTGACACGAGCAAACAAGCCTTGATCGAGCGGTTTCGCAAAGCTGGGAATGCCGTGCTATTGGCGACCAGCAGTTTTTGGGAAGGGGTGGACGTAAGAGGAGAGGCGCTGAGTTGTGTGATTATCGATAAACTCCCCTTTGCACCACCGGGTGACCCAGTCACGGAGGCTCGGTTGAATGCTCTGCGCGGCGCAGGTATCAATCCCTTTACGCATTATCAGCTACCGAAAGCCGTAATTGCGCTTAAACAGGGGGTAGGTCGCTTGATACGGGACCCGTCAGACCAGGGACTCCTCGTTATTTGTGATCCCAGGATACTCAGTAAGGCCTATGGCCAGCGTTTTTTACAGAGCCTGCCGCCCGCTGCTACCACACGCGATGAAGCCGTTGCGATCGAATTTCTAGAAAGCTTGTAACGTGCACCTTAATCGATCGATTCTTGTGTAATCTATGTAAAATCTACAAGGGCACGTAGATATCCTTGCAAAATAGATACTTGTCGCCTGAAGACTTCTTTGCGTAACGTGAACTAGGTCTGCGTCAAAGTGCATGCATACTGGCTACACTCAAACTTGTTGGCGCCTGTCTTTTGTAAAGGACGCGCTGATCAATTCGTAAACCGGCATCTTGCTGCGAAAAATCGCTCACATCTGCGTTGCGGATCTTCGCAGTAGCCAGCTATTACGTGCGATCCGCGCCTTGAACTGGACGATTTTTCACCGCAAGCTGCTCGCGCCAGAATTAATCAGCGCTTCCTACAATCTGCAGCAGTGCACTGTAGCAACGCAGTATAACTCCATTCACGATGCTCATGATAGGTCGGAGTGATGATTTTGTAGAATAAGTGTTGTAGAAGGCGATTGCGTTTAACTTTTTTCTGCATGCTAACAATCAATCAGGATTTGTTTTTTTGGGTGACAAGCCGTTCAATACATCATCAGTGTGGGCTAAGGTGTGACGAATAAGCTAAAAATTAGCGTTATTACCGCTGTGTATAATAATGAAGAGACAATCGCGAACGCAATTGAATCTGTAAAGTCTCAAACGTATGAGAATATAGAATATATCGTAGTAGATGGGAATTCAACGGACGCAACAAGAGAGGTGATTAAGCGGTATGAGCAAGATATCGATGTTTTCATCTCCGAAAACGATGATGGTATTTATCACGCGCTTAATAAAGGTATAACATTAGCGACGGGCGACGTGATCGCTTTGTTGCATTCCGATGATGAATACGCCAATGTAAATATCATTCAAAATGTTGTTGACAATTTTCTACAGAATCAAGTGGATTGCGTATATGGCGATGTCACATATATCAATCGGGGAATGCCACAAAAAGTCATACGCTATTGGAAAGCGGGAGAATATCATTTTTCAAAATTAGCCTATGGCTGGATGCCACCCCATCCTGCTTTTTTTGTAACAAAAGCACTTTACCAAGAACTGGGTCTATATGATACACGCTATCAGATCTCGGCTGATTATGACCTGATGCTCCGCTTTTTTACCCAAAAGAAGATGCAAGTGGCTTACCTATCAAAAGTACTCGTAAAAATGCGGGTAGGAGGCAAAAGCAATATCCTCGAAAATATTACACAAAAAATGATAGAAGACTATCAATCGGCGCGGAGTAATAATATTGGAGGCTTGATTACCGTGCTATTTAAAAATACTTCCAAATTTAGACAGTTTGTCACGCGAGAATCCTATGTTTCAAACGCCTAAAATCAAATTATCTAAAAATAGTGTTAAGTGTGTTCCACACAAAATCGTATAGCATGAGTGTAAACTAATATGTTCGGTGTATATTAAGTATGTCAGAAACAGCACCCAGCTTCAGCCATTCTACTAACTCATCAATAACAAGAAAAAAATTTGTAAAACTAAAGAGTCGTAGTAGACGTTATAAGGGGCTCAAGATACTACTTTCACCGGCTACAGCATTTACTGTCAGCTACGCCGGTTACTATGCATTTGCTGGTTACTCAAATGCGTTTATGCCGGACAGTAGCCTGGGCGCTATTTTATCCAGAGTGTTGATGCTGGTTATGCTGGTGCTTTCGTTCTTTTATGTTAAAAAACGTAAAAGAATGAATTACAGGCTGTTGGTGCTTCCAGTGCTTTTCTTTTGGGCTTTTTACCTGCTGAGAATTTGGGAAAATACCCATGCAGGCGTACCTATTGCGTTTGATGTAAACTATATGTACTTTTTATTTATTTTTAATGGGATATTTGCCTGTTTAGTTTTAATGAAAATTGGTTGGCTCATTCGTGTAAGGCATATCGTTAAGATCATGCCTGTTGTTTGCTTGATCTTTTTAGTGGGCCTTTTAATGAATTACGATCTTTTGCTTGAGTCTTCTGAGCATATTATGCAGCTAGACAAGATCAATCATATTTCTATGGCAAATACTGCTGCGACATTTCTGATTTACTATTTCCTCGCATTCAATGTTTCGAAGACCACAAAGACAGAAGCAATGATATTTGGGCCTATTTTGTTGTTGGTCTTTGTATATGCACAGTCCAGGGGTGCCACCTATGCGATGGTGGGTGCATTGGCTGTTTATTTTATTGTTTCCAAAGGTAAAGAAAAGTATATTACTCTTTTGAGTGTCACGCTGATTATTATTGTATTGGGCTATTTTGTTGGTACAGAAACAGCAGATGTGGTGATTGAACGGATGCAAACCACCGAAGATGCCTCAACGGAAGCGCACATGGAGTCATATCAGACTGCATGGCAACAGTTTATGAATGACTTCTGGATCGGACGATATATTGTAGATATGGAGACGACTACCTATCCGCATAATTTCTATTTGGAGTCGCTTATGGCTGTTGGATTGTTAGGCAGCCTACCCCTTTTTATACATCTTGGTTTTGCAACCAATGCGGCGTTAAGAACCATCCGGAATAAAAAATACGGCTTGATAGGCAGTTTGGTCGCCGTTTTGTATTTTCGCGATGCCATTAACGTTGCGGGATCTGGGGCAGTTTGGAGTAATACTGAATTTTGGATAACCTCAACGCTTATTTTATCATTATGGTATTTCAAAAAACCTACAGCACGCTCGACTCGCTCTAGAGTAAAAAAGAGACACCATAGAAAAAGAAGCGGTAGATCAAGAAGTAGCAGAAGGCTTCAGCACGTCACTTAAAATAGTTCTGGGAAAAAGTAAAAACTCTACTCAGCGGATTGCCAAAACATGTGCTCACTACTCAAATTGTCCCTGCAATACGTCAGGTCAAGGTAAGAATGTGGGTTGACTCGTGTGTCGATGACTATTTTTCAATGCAGAGCTGGCGCATTTCAGGGTTGGGCTGAGTCGTTACATAGAATCGTTTAAACTGTAACTGAAGTAGGGTGAGTATAACGAGTGATCGTGTACTGGTGCTGTAGATTGTGGCGACAGTTTATTGCATAGACTTAGCAACTGTATTTTTTAACACACATCAGCCAGCGTTTGACGGAAGAGTGAGTACATTTTGGTACTTGTTACTCAGTTATTAATGCTTCTTGCAGGACAACTGCGCCGGTCGGTGATTTGGTCGTCGTTGGTTACACTTTCAAGATGAACATCGTATCCCCAAAGCCTTACGACATGTTTGAGCATTTCGTCGGTGGTTTCTCCTAGTGGGATTCTGTTGGATTGATAATGTCTGAGAGTGAGTGATCGGTCGCCGTCTCGATTGACTTTGTACACTTGGATATTGGGTTCTCGGTTTCCTAGATTGTATTGGTCGGAGAGGGTTTTACGAACTTGCTGGTAGCCTTCGTCATTGTGTATAGCGCTGACCTCCAGCGTCTCTTCCTGATCATCATCGCTGATGGAGAACAGATGGAATTCTCGTATTAAACGTGGAGAGAGGTATTGTGCTATGAAACTCTCGTCTTTGTAATTGCGCATGGCGAAGTCTAATGTTTCTCGCCAGTCTGTATCGATTAGTTCTGGAAACCAATGGCGATCCTCGTCGTCTGGCTGGGTGCAGATTCTTTTGATATCCTGGTACATAGCAAATCCCAGCGCGTAGGGGTTTACGCCGCTGTATCCTGGATGATAGTAAGGGGGTTGGTAGACAACATTGGTATGGCTCTGAAGAAATTCGAGCATAAAGCCATCATTGACACGTCCCTCATCATACAAGGTATTGAGTAAGGTGTAATGCCAGAAGGTAGCCCAGCCTTCATTCATCACTTGAGTCTGTCGCTGGGGATAAAAGTATTGTGCAATTTTTCGTGTGATACGCACTAGCTCTCTTTCCCAGGGTTCCAGGCGAGGCGCATTCTTTTCGATGAAATATAAAAGATTTTCTTGTGGCTCTTCAGGAAAAATTCGTTTATCGACCGGTTTGTTGGTGGTGTCTTGGCTAGGAGGAAGCGTACGCCAGAGCTCATTGATTTGAGATTGAATATATTCCTCGCGCTCACGAATCCGTTGTTCCTCTTTCACAATGGATAAACGAGAAGGCCTTTTATAACGGTCAACACCATGGTTCATCAGAGCGTGACAGCTATCGAGCAATAGTTCAACACGTTCGACACCGTAGCGTTCCTCACATTGGGTAATGTAGTTACGTGCAAAAACGAGATAGTCTAAAATAGCTTCCGCATCTGTCCAGGTTCGAAACAGGTAATTGCCCTTAAAAAACGAGTTATGTCCATACGAGGCGTGTGCAATGACCAGTGCTTGCATCGCGATGGTATTTTCTTCCATCAAATAGGCAATACAAGGGTTAGAGTTAATGACGATTTCATAGGCCAACCCCATTTCACCGCGTTGATAGCTTTTTTGAGTATTTAAAAAAGATTTTCCAAATGACCAGTGGTTATAACCCACGGGCATGCCGACTGAACTGTAAGCATCAATCATTTGTTCAGAGGTGATGACTTCAATTTGATTGGGGTATGTGTCGAGCCCAAACCGTTTGGCGAGTTCACCGATTGCGTTATCGTAAGCTTGGATCAGCTCGAAAGTCCATTCCGAGCCTTGAGAAATCAGGTTTTTAGTCATGCAGTCTTCCTTTTAAACAGTTCGCGGAATACTGGGTAAATCTCTTCGGCATGATTGATCCGTTCGATGTCAAAGAGGTCGCTGGCATTCGCGATCTGCTCATACTCGAACCAAAGGCTCTGCGGTTCGGGCGCGGTTATTTCAACGTAAGAAAAATGTTGTACAAGGGGCAGAATTTGGGTTCGGATAATTTCACTGCAGCGTGGTGAGTCGCTGATGAAGTTGTCACCATCCGATGCCTGAGCAACATAGATATTCCATGCATGCACAGGATAGCGTTCTCGGGCGATATCCACCATTAGATTGAGAGCGCTCGATACCACTGTGCCGCCTGTCTCCCTTGAGTAGAAGAACTCTTGCTCGTCGACTTCTTTGGCTACAGTGTGGTGGCGAATAAATACAATTTCGATACGTTCATAATTACGCTTGAGGAATAAATGCAACAGCATAAAAAAACGCTTGGCGATATCTTTTCGAGACTGATCCATGGAACCTGAAACGTCCATGAGGCAAAACATGACAGCCTGCGTTACTGGTTCTGGTTTATCGACACGGTTAGTGTATCGAAGGTCAAAGGTATCGATGAATGGTACAGCGGCAATGCGTGCCTTGAGACGTTTGATCTCTTCCTCAAGGTCGTGAATTTCAGGACCTTGAGTATCACCACGAGAGATGAGTTCGGCGAGTTCTTCTTCTGCACGAGCCAACTGTTCGCGCGGACCGGCTGACATGGCAAGACGACGTCCGATAGCGCTACGAAAAGAGCGCACCACATGGAGGTTCGAGGGATTGCCATCGGTACTGTATCCAGCCCGAACTTTCTTGGTTTCCGGGGTAGTGGCAAGTTGCTTTTTCACCAGATCGGGTAAAGCCAGATCTTCAAAGAAAAAATTGAGGAATTCATCGCGGGATAGTTCAAAAACGAACTCATCCAAGCCTTCCCCCTGATCAGAAGCAGACCCACCCTGACCACTGCCACCACTGGGGGGGCGAGGGATCTGATCACCGGTGGAAAATTCTCTGTTACCTGGATGAACATACCGGCGGTGTCCACCTGATCCTTGTTGAAAAGTGGGTTCGCGAAGATCGCGAGAAGGAATAGAAATCTCTTCACCCGACTCGAGACCATCAATTTTACGTTCCGAAATTGCTTCGCCTACCGCTTCACGAATCTGTTTACGGAATCGTTTGAGGAAGCGCTGTCGATTGACAGCGCTTTTATTTTTACCGGCGGCTCGCCGATCTATGATCTGACTCATGATTGTAAAATGACTTTATCAGTCGTCCTCCAAATGCATGCCGGCTAGATAATGCCACCAGCGGTTTCCAGGTTAAGAAGACTTTCTCGCTCTGAGATACCATTCTGCCAGTAATCTCACCTGTTTCTCCGTATATCCACGTTCTACCATGCGCTGCACGAAGTCGTCGTGTTTTTTCTGCTCTTCATGGGAAGATTTGGCATTGAACGAGATCACCGGCAATAGATCTTCAGTACTGGAAAACATTTTCTTCTCTATCACAGTGCGTAATTTCTCATAACTGGTCCAGGCTGGATTCTCTCCATGATTATTGGCTCGCGCCCGCAGGACAAAATTAACCACTTCGTGACGGAAGTCTTTCGGATTAGCGATACCCGCGGGCTTCTCGATCTTCTCTAATTCGGCATTGAGTTGCGATCGATCGAAGATTTCACCGGTATCCGGGTCACGGTATTCCTGATCTTGAATCCACATATCAGCATACGTCACGTAACGATCAAAAATGTTCTGTCCATATTCGGAATAGGACTCAAGATAAGCGGTCTGCAATTCTTTTTCGATGAACTGCTTGTAACGAGCTGCGAGGTGTTCTTTGAGATACGCGGTATATCGTTGCTCGGTTTCAGGGGGATATTGTTCCTGCTCGATTTGCTGTTCCAGCACATACATGAGATGCACAGGATTGGCCGCAATCTCACTGTGATCGAAATTGAAGACCTTGGAAAGTATCTTAAACGCAAAGCGCGTTGAAATGCCGTCCATGCCTTCGTCCACCCCGGCAAAGTCGCGATACTCCTGATAGGACTTAGCTTTCGGATCAGTATCTTTGAGATTTTCACCATTGTAGATACGCATTTTAGAATAAATACTCGAATTCTCTGGCTCTTTTAACCGAGTCAGCACGGAAAACTGTGCCATCATCTCCAGAGTACCCGGCGCACAGGGCGCCTCAGATAGAGAACTGTTTTTCAATAACTTTTCATAGATATGCACTTCGTCGCTGACGCGCAGACAGTAGGGAACCTTTACGATATAGACTCGATCTAAGAAAGCTTCATTGTTTTTGTTATTGCGAAAAGCTTGCCATTCAGATTCGTTAGAGTGGGCCAACGCGATGCCATCAAAGGGGATTGCGCCAAACCCTTCGGTGCCTTTGTAGTTACCCTCCTGGGTGGCTGTGAGCAAAGGATGCAGCACTTTGATCGGTGCTTTAAACATTTCCACGAATTCCATGAGGCCCTGGTTGGCCAGACAGAGTCCGCCGGAGTAGCTGTACGCATCGGGGTCATCCTGGCTATAGCGCTCTAGCTTGCGTATATCTACTTTACCGACGAGCGAGGAAATATCCTGGTTGTTTTCATCTCCGGGTTCAGTCTTAGAGATGGCAATCTGGCCTAATACGGACGGCCAGCGTTTAACGACCCGAAACTGGGTGATGTCTCCGTTATACTCATGAAGTCGCTTAACCGCCCAGGGTGATAGGACTTTACCCAGATAACGGCGGGGGATATTGTATTCTGATTCGAGAATTTCGCCGTCTTCCTCCAATGAGAACAGCGCTAGCGGAGAATCGTTCACCGGTGAGTCTTTGATGGCATAAAAGGACACTTTTTCCATCAGGGATTTGAGTTTTTCCGCTAATGATGATTTTCCTCCGCCAACCGGCCCGAGAAGGTAGAGAATTTGTTTCTTTTCTTCCAGACCCTGCGCGGCATGGCGAAAAAACGCCACGATTTGTTCGATCGTATCTTCCATCCCATAAAAGTCTTTGAAAGCGGGATATCGTTTGATCATCTTATTCGAGAAGATTCTGGACAAGCGTGGATCGAGGCGGGTGTCGATGAGTTCAGGCTCACCAATCGCTTCGAGCATCCTCTCTGCCGCACTGGCGTAAGCCAGGCGATTGTCCTTGCAGATATTCAGATACTCCTCCAAGGAATACTCCTCTTCCTCTTGTTGGTACCTGCTTGAATAACGTTCAAATAAACTCATATTCGACCTCTGAAATTTTTACTGCGACGCCAGCTTGATACCCGCAAGCTTTGTGCCATGTTTTCAAAGTGCCCCGCTAACTCGCAGTAGCTACTCTTTTTTGTGCACTTGCTTCCAAGATTCTACACCAATATGTAGCGCGTGACGCACAAATGTGGTGCGTTACTCAGTGAGTGCATAATGTAAGCATAAGCGCAATCGCAGAGGCTTGCCGGGATTGTTTGAAATTCATAGGGTTGTGATAGCTGAGTGGCCAAAATTACTACGGATAAACGGTTTTTAAGGCACCGTTCAGCTTGAAAAATCATCCGCTGGGGTGCGCAGAGAGCGCTTTCGGAGCGCATCGAGTGGTGTTTAACACAAATCCACGCAAACAGCGCAATGCACTGTCACGTTACTTCGCACAGACTGAATGCACTATGAAAGTGCATGGCATTCGAGTAATGAGAGTCGGTAAATTGACAGGGTCGTCAGCGTTTAAGCGCGATGAAAAAATTCATTATGAAAGGGGACGTTGCGTGAAAAATTAGCGGGACTGTCCAGTGTGATCGTAGTGATTTCGGTCGCCAAGTACCCAAAGCGTGGAGTCAAAGCATTGACAGCCTGGTAAGACACGCGGAAGTCAGTGGTAACTCATGTGATGGGTGGTATCAAAAGATACAATCCTTGGTAAGCTCAGATTAGGTGGCAAGGATTTGAAGTCGGCGTCATGCCCCATGATTTTTTGATTTTGTTTGAGCACATGGCGCTTCTACGCGCAATGTAGAGAGCTATAACCGCAGTATGGGCTGAGCAAGTAGGTGAAATAGAGATCAGACCGCAGGTAGGTGCTAAGGATACAGCCGAGTATAAGTGTTCGCGAATGATCTATACTATTTAGGAAGCTCTGATTTATTCTGGCGCGCGCAGACTGTGGTGAAAAATCGTCCAGTTCAAGGCGCGGGTCACATGTGATAGCGGGCTATTGCGAAGATCCGCAACGCAGAAGGGGGCGGTTTTGCACTGCAAGGTGCCGTGTTACGAATTGATCAGAGGTTCCTTAAGACAAACCATAGTCGGGGCGGCTCTGTGCACTGGTACGTCGTGTTGCACCGGTTTTACAGAGAGTGACTTTGCCTGCGCCGCTGCGTCTTGTGGATGAGTGCCCAGAGGCTTGCTGAATATGGCGTTACTTTGGATTGTTTTATTCTGTGAATGTTTTCACATAATATTATAAGAAATCAATGGATTAATCGTACTCATTTTTTGAACTTTTAGTCACTATAAAGCACTAACAGCCATCTGGAGTGACGCTTCCGGGTAGTGACTGACAGACCATTAAAAACAATATTACAACGGGCTCGAATAATTTTGACAAAACATCTTTCACTCAATGCCCTGAGATTAGGGGGATGCATCCTCTTGCTATTGGCAACTCATTCAGTGCTCGCGTTTGATTATGAAACAGTAGTCGCGCGGGCGCAGGGGCTTGCCACGGTCCCCTTTAAACCTCCGCAGCAAACACCCCAAGCACTCAGGCAACTCAACTACGATCAGTATCGTGATATCCGCTTGAGACCAGAGAAGACCCTGTGGTCCAGCACGCGCAAGCGCCACTTTGACATGCAGCCATTACACGTCGGGAGTATTTTCAACTATCCCGTGCAGATTAATATTATCGATCGAGAAGGCATGCACCGGTTGGATTACTCTAGCGCAGACTTCAGCTTCGGTCAGAACCCAGTCCCTCAGGGATTACCGGAGGATCTAGGGTTTGCAGGGTTTCGCGTGAGGTACCCCATCAATCGAGATTCGATTCAGGATGAGGTTGTCGTATTTGCAGGTGCGAGTTATTTTCGTGCGGTCAGTAAAGGGACCTTGTACGGACTTTCAGCACGCGGTCTGGCAATTGATACGGCCAGTGAACGAGGCGAAGAGTTTCCGATTTTCCGAGAATTCTGGTTGGAACGACCCGCAGCGGGCGATACCGCGATGCGGCTGTATGCCCTGTTGGACAGTAAGCGGATTACGGGTGCCTATCGTTTTGTGATCTACCCAGGCGAGACAACGCGCATGCGTATCGAGGCGACCTTATTTCCCCGGGCCAAAATAGACGAAGTTGGTATCGCCCCCCTGACCAGCATGTTCTTTATCGGTAAAAATTCTTACCGACCGGACTATGAATGGCGACCAGAGATTCATGATTCCGACGGTTTGTTACTGCTCGATGGTACCGGCGAATGGATTTGGCGGCCACTGGATAATCAAAAGGCACTGCGTATCTCCCTGTTCGAACTCAACCATCCCAAGGGCTTTGGATTGCTGCAGAGAGACCGACGATATGCAAGTTACGATGATCTGGAAACCCATATGGAGCGTCGACCGTCCGCCTGGATCGAACCGATCGGCGATTGGGGCAAAGGGCATGTCAAGCTCACAGAAATACCCACAAACAATGAGTACAACGATAATGTTGTTATGTATTGGGTAGCAGATCAAGCTCTTCCACCACAAGAGCCGTTCAACTACGCGTATTGGCTCAATTGGAACGCCAAAGGACCGCAGACAGATCGGGTGGCTCAGGTGTATGCTACGCGTACGGCAAGGAATTTCGAGGAAAAGACACGCCGGTTTGTCGTGGATTTCAGTGGTGCGGGACTTGCGGAGCTACCAGACAATGAGCCAATCAAAGCACGCATCTGGACAGACGACAATAGCCGGCTTGAACGCTACCATGTCAGCCGCAATCCCGAGATTGGCGGCGCTCGATTGAGTTTCCTGTTAAGCAAGGACAATAAGCAACGTAGCGAACTTCGCGCCCAACTCGTAAAGGATAACGAGGTGGTTTCTGAAACCTGGAGTTATCTCTTGGAGAACTAGTTGTGCATCCTTTTGAACATCATCCTACGGTCGATTCTTCACCTATCTCACCAAAAGTGAAACTGCGTCTGGAGGCTTACTTGAAAGCCTTGCACGTGCCTTTTGAAACACGCACATCTCTGGTCACGCAAATCACCTCAACGCTCGCATCTGAGCACCGCAAGGGCGACGCGGAATTACTCGAACGTGCAATGGCACTGTTACAGCAACAAATCAGTACCCAGCTCGATCCACTGGAAGCGGCTTATCCGTTTGGTAAACAACGCTGTCATCAAGTGCGTTCCTGGTCTACGCCATCGATTCATCGAGATCATATGTCACCACATGATGGCGGACCAAAAGTATTTACGCGCCTGCGTCTGCTTTTCAGCCCTGAGAGGCTATGGCACTCGCATTAGATCACTGGCAAGCAGCCGCTAATCGACGACGGTTGTTGTTATTCGGGCTTGCGTTTCTGCAAACCTGGTTAGCCACGCACTATTTTCTTAAAGTGCTGCCAGCGAATGGTCAGACAGTTTTAGAAGCGGTGCTCACCGGCTTGTTTATCATTCTTTTCGCGTGGATTTCACTGGGTTTCTGGACTGCAATGGCTGGTTTCCTGTCATTGCTGGTGGGGCGGCACCGTTACAGCGCCACCCGCTTACTCGATGGTGTCGATCCGGCCATGCCACTGCCTAAGACAGCGATTGTCACGCCCATCTGTAACGAGGACGTCGCGCGTGTATTCGCGGGCCTTCAAGCAACTTATGCCTCGTTGGAGCGCACGGGCCATATTGATGATTTCGAGTTTTTTATTCTGAGCGACAGTAATGATCCCGACATCTGGGTGCAAGAAGAACAAGCCTGGGCCCAGTGGTGTGATGCGGTGGGTGATACAGGGCGTATTCATTATCGTTTAAGACGAACCCGGATCAAACGCAAGACGGGCAATCTCGGGGATTTCTGTCGTCGTTGGGGGGCTGCCTATCGTTACATGATCGTATTTGATGCCGATAGCTTCATGTCAGGAGAGACGCTCACCCATATGGTACGCATTATGGAGCGTCGGCATGAAATCGGAATCCTGCAGACAGCGCCACTCTCTGTTAACCGAAGCTCCCTGTATGCACGCATCCAACAGTTTGGTAACCATGTCTATGGCCAGTTGTTTGCGGCTGGTCTCAATTTCTGGCAGATGGGCGATGGTTATTATTGGGGACACAACGCCATCATCCGCCTGGCACCTTTCATCGAACACTGTGGGTTAGAACGGCTGTCTGGCAAAGCCCCCATGGGAGGTGAAATTCTCAGCCATGACTTTGTCGAGGCAGCCTATATTCGACGTGCCGGATGGGAAGTCTGGTTGGCATATGATCTGCCAGGTAGCTATGAGGAGCCGCCGCCGACGCTGCTCGATGAGCTCAAACGCGATCGGCGCTGGTCCCAAGGGAATCTGCAGCATTTACGCCTGATTTCGGGCTGGGGCCTCCGCCCAACACATAGAATCATGTTTCTCTACGGCATGATGGCTTATGGCTCATCGTTACTCTGGTTGTTGCTGTTGGCACTGAGCACCGCGGAACTTGCGACGCGTGCCCAAGAGACGGTGAGCTATTTCCCTGATCACTACACCTTGTTTCCCAGCTGGCCGGAAGCCTGGCGCCCCGAGTGGGTGATCGGCCTGACTGTGGCGACGGCTACCCTGTTGTTTTTGCCTAAAATACTGGGAATGATCTATATCACATTTAAGGCCCGGGCGCGGCGTTATTACGGTGGCATAATGGGTCTGTCGTTGAGCGTATTTCTGGAAGCTCTGCTATCGTCCTTGCTCGCACCGGTACGGATGCTGTTTCACAGCCGTTATGTGGTAGCGACGTTGCTTGGGCGTGAAACAGGGTGGGGCACACAGCAACGCGAAGATGCGCAAACCGGTTGGGGCGAGGCGCTCTATCAACATGGCCCTGGCACACTTCTGGCCATGGCTTGGGGAGCCTACATCTTTTGGTTGGACCCACAGTACTTGCTCTGGGTATCTCCAATCATTATTGCTTTGCTACTGGCGGTACCTGTTTCCGTTTTAACTAGTCTACGCAGCTTGGGCTTGCTCGCAAAACGTCTCGGCCTATTTCTGATCCCGGCGGAAACGCATCCCGATCGCTTACTCGAAGACTTGCATCGCTACGAACGAGACAATCGGACACTGCTGCAAGACGGTTTTCGTGCAGCGATCGTTGACCCTGCTGTGCATGCGCTACACCTTTCTTTGCTACCCAAACGCGCGCATGTCCCTGAGAACACGCAGCTATATCTTGAGACATTGCGAGAAACAGCTTTAAAGGAAGGGCCCAACGCCATCTCACAAGGCGATCAGCTTGCATTGTTACGTGATGCAGACTCGGTGGCTTGGCTGCATCGACGCATCTGGGCGAGTTCTGAGCCGGAAATCCTGGCGCATTGGCCGCTGCCGGGTTACTAATAACCCGGCACGATAATATGCTGTGCTCAGTGGGGCCTGTCTTCTACTATCAATCGGTTAGGCGCCTCAGGTATCTCCCCTCTCGGTGTTGCCTGCCAGCGACCATTACCTGCGGCAGGGGCCTTGATAGAGGGGATCCCTGAGGCTCTGAATACGGCACATTAAGATGCCGGGTTGATAACTACAACAATCCAAAGTAAAGCCTCATACAGGAGGTCTTCCAGCATTAAGGGACAAGGCGCTCTGACGGTGCTTTTGTGATGTATTATCGCCGTAAGTGCTGATGGAGCGTTCTTGTATCTGTATTTCTCTTCCCAAATGGGGCAGCCCGCACCAGCTTCAAGAAACAGTCTCAATTGAGGTGTGTCAAGTGACTGTAACGCATAAATTGCCGGTAGAGCAGGGGTACGACGAATAACGTCAGACCTGTTGACACCACGAGGCCCCAGACAATGGCGGTGGCGACCGGCCCCCACAATAATGAACGTCCACCGAGGCCTGTAGCGAGTGAGAATAATCCTGCCACTGTCGTCGTAGAGGTGATTAAAATCGGTACGACCCGTCGCCGAGCCGCGTATAGCGTTGCATGCAATACGGACATACCGCGCTCCAGGCGTGTATTGGCCGCGGAGATCAGTACAATCGCTGCATTGACAGCAATACCAGCCAGCGCCACAACACCGTAGAGTGTGTATAGACTCAGAGGATTGCCCGTTACCAACAACCCGATCACCACACCAGTAAACGCCATCGGCACAGTAACCAGAATTAAAAATGGCTGAAAATAACTCCGAAACTGCGTACCCAAAATGGCATACATGAGTAACACGCCGAACAACATTAAGGTACCAATGGCACCCAGACTCTCATTGATGTCATCCAGCTCGCCGGAAAAATCGAGATCCACATTGGGGTAGCGTTCGCGCAAGTTGTGCCACGCATCTAGCAGGAATGCGTTCGCCGTCAAGGTGTCGATTTGGGCTTTATCGATATCGGCTTCCACGGTGATGGTACGTCGGAAATCATAGTGGCGGATATTACCCACGCCTTGTTGTAACGTTGGTTTGAGCAACTGGGACAAGGGAACCAGTTGCCCGTCCGCGGTTGGCACACTTACCCGCAGGAGCGCTTCAATATCATTTAAAGCCGCGGGCTGGGCGCGTATCCGGATGTTCAATTCCTCTCCCTCGTGTTGCAAACGTGTGACGATCTCACCATCAACGAGCATTCGCACCGTCCGCATGGTCTGATCCGCTGTAATACCTGCCAGCCGATGTGCGTCCAGGTTGGGTTTGAGGAGCATTTCCTGTAGTCCCGGGCTATCGTCATCACTGATGTCGCGCGCCCATCCGCTGTCTGCGAGAATCTGTCTCAAGGCATCTGCGGCACCGCGCAGCTCCGTAAACTGATCTCCCCGGACTTTGATACTCACCGGCTTGGAGGTTGGTGGTCCACCGCTCAATCGTAAAAAAAACAATTTCTCCGGTCCGGTAACCGCCAGTACGTCCGCACGCATTGACTCAATGACACTATCGACTTCGCGCATGCCAGGTAGTTTAGGATTTAGCGAGACCAGCACCTGCCCAAAGTGCGCTCCCTGAAACGGCGCCGTTTCCGTAAACATCTGCCCGGCATAGCTCACGATACTGCGTGCCTCACCAGGTACCACATGACTGCGCACGATTTGCTCTACCTGTGTGGCTTTTTCCAGGGTGATTTCCAAAGGAGTACCATTGGGCATCTCAATATTGACGTAGAATAAACGGATTGGATCAGAGGCAAAGAAGTCCGTTTTGACCAGAAAAGACTTGAGTAGCGGATGGTTCATGAGTGCAGGGTTGGCTTGCCCGGCAAACGCTGCAAACAGCGCGAGTAGGAATAACAATGCCAGCGTGGCAAGAATGGTGCGGGGCCAACGCAGCGCTTTAATCAACAGGCGCACATAGCCGATACGCAGGCGGTGGAGAAACTGCTCACGCCAGCGCTGCACGCGACCGGGGTTGGAAAAATTCACATTTGCGGCACTCACATGCGCAGGCAACATCCAAAATGCTTCGACCAGACTAATCGCCAATGCGAGCGTCACCACGATGGGAATCACTTGCATAAACTTACCCAGAATGCCGGGCAGCAGCATGAGCGGTAGAAATGCTGCCATGGTTGTCAGCACGGCCGCGGTCACAGGACCACTGACTTCGCCGAGTGCATCGAGGGCCGCATGCATGGGGGTGATGCCGCGTTGCAGCCGATAATAAATGCCTTCCACAATGACCACTGCGTCGTCCACCAGCATTCCCAGGCTAATGACGACGCCCAGAAGTATCGATACATTGAGCGTTTGGCCCATGGCATGCAGCACCCAGAAGGTACCAGCGAGAATGAATGGGATCCCTATCGATGTCAGCAGCGAAATTTTCGAGCCCAGAAAAACCCAGGTCGTCAAGAGTACGAAAAACAAACCAAGCAAGGCGTTGGTCTGCATAATTTTCAACGCATTGCGAGTAATCTCGGTTTGATCGTCCGCCAGTAGCAAACGAATCCCGAGGCTGTCGCTGAGCGCCTGTTTCTTGGCTATATAGGCGTTGATACGGGCAATCAGCCGTAGCGTATTGGTACCTGCCTGTTTGGTGATGGAAATCATTGCCGCCGGGTGGCCATTATAGCTGACCAGGTAACGGGGGTCTTCGCGAGAACGAGTGACTTCTGCAATGTCTCCGACCCGCAGCTCGTTTTGGCGACCAATTATCGGCAGGCTGGCCAGATAGTCCGGTGACGCACTGGTACCGACCAAGCGTACCAGCCAGGCGCGGCTGCCGAGGTCTATGGATCCGGCCGATACATCGCGATAGTACAACGCCACGGTATCCGCTAATGCTTCAGGCGGCAGGTCAAGTGACTCGAGCGCGACTGGATCGAACTCCACGTGCAATTCAGGATCATGAATCGCCATGACCTGGGTATTGTCGACGCCTTTGAGACGCTCGATGTCCTCGCGCACTATTACAGCCTGTTTGCGCAGCTGCTCATCGTCCGCATCACCAACAACGAGTACTGTGGCGGTTGGATAGGCATTGGCCGTGGTCACTTCGAACACAAATGGCGATTCCGCCTCATCAGGGAGTTCATCTTCTTTATTCTGAATCTCTCGACGTAAGTCATTCAGGCGCTTATCGAAGGTCTGCGGGGGGATGTCGTTGAAGCGCACCAAAATATGCGACAGATTCTCACGACTATTGCTCGAGACAAATTTAATGTCGGCCACTTTGGCAATGCCATCCTCGAGAATATCGGTGACCCGTTTTTCCACATCTTCGGCCGCCATACCAGGAATGACAGTGCTGATATCAATCCAGTTGAAGTTGATTTCTGGGTCTTGTTCCCGCGGCATCTGTAAATACGCAAGCCCACCGACAACCAGGACTAAGAAAAACACGAGATTGGCGAGGACATGGTTACTGAAAAAACGCTCCAGTAACCTCCTCATGGCGTCACCACTTCAACCAAATCACCCTCTGTAATGCGGTAGCGTCCATCCAGCACAACCCGGATGTTGGGGCCGAGAGCGGGTGCCCGCGCGGGCCGTCCGATTTGCGCATCCGGTAAAGCCAGAAACCTAGCAGTGTTCTCATGCACGACAAAGATACCGATCTGCCCCTGGTGCTCCTGCAACAGATCTGCTGGAAGGTAAAGCTGCGCGGCATGCCCCACAATACGACCAGTGCTTCCGGGCAGACTGGGTGTTTGCGCAAAATCAAATCGTGCGTTCTGTTGTCCAGTGGTGGGTTCCACAACCGGTATCAAGGTTCGCAGATGCAATGGATAGTCGTTTTGCTGAAAGCGAAATACCCAGTCATCCACCGTCTGCAGCTGGGCGGCTGTTTGGGGTGGCAGTGTGGCGCTGACTTCCAGATCGGTCGTGCCGGTCAGGCGGATCACAGGGCTGCCTGGGGCCACTTGTGCCCCTACAGCCGTTTGGCGTTCCATCACGATCGCGGCATAAGGAGCTTTGATCTCGCAGCGTTCGACTTGTAACGCAGCTTGGCGCACCGCCACCTGTGCCTGATTGAGTTCATTTTCTGTCTGGTTGAGCAATTGCTCGGTAATCGCTTTACTCGCTTTGAGCGCTTGCGCACGGGCGAGTTCTTTACGGGACAGGGTTAGGCGTGCTTGGGCAGAAGTGTAGCTCAGGCGAGCGTCGCGACAGTCGAGGGTGACGAGAACCTGATTCTTGGCGACCCGATCACCCACGCGAACTGGGATTTCAGCCACCGGTGCCGCGAGTTGCGCACTGACCGTACCCGCGTTGAGTGCGACTGTTTGCGCCGCAATGGAATAAGCGGGTCGAAAGAGAAAAGCCGATACCGGTTTGACCGTTACACGTTTTGCTAGGGGCTCCGAAGTTTCAGCGTGTGCGCTGATTGTCAAAAGCCCGATGATGACCGCCTTAAGAATCACATTATTTTTAGACATTGCGACCTTGCTAGGTTGCTTATTCAATAAGCTCAAGCGAAATTTGGAAAGACTGCAAGAAGAGCCTTGTTTATCATAGACCGGTCTGTGTGGTTTGTCGCGGTTCAGTGTGTTACTCCGTAGGCCCAAAATTAGCTTGCCTGATGCTGGCCGAATCGCTTAACAGCTGTTAAAAGAACATGCTACCAATCAGTGCACCGAGTGTGTCCTCGGGATGTACTCACCGGGGGATACTTGGTTCAACCTAAAAACCTCAGTTGGATCACAAAAGTCCACGCAAGCTCTTGGTGCACCTGGCAAATCAGAAAAACCTCTCATCACCAATAAGGTGACC